>CAYTRJ010000001.1:0-13897 GCA_964440185.1 uncultured Faecalimonas sp.
CTTTTCTTCTTGTATTTTAGCATAATTCATACTTTCTCGTAAATACTATAAGAATTTCATAGACTTTTTGACATTTTTCACTTCTCACGTTATAATGAAAACAAGTTTAACAAACTCATAGGAGGGTTTCATGGGACAAATTAATGAATCAGCAGAAAATTATTTAGAAACGATTTTACGACTTAGCAAAGAACTCCCCGTCGTTCGTTCTGTAGATATAGCAAATGAATTAGGATTCAAAAAATCAAGCGTCAGTGTTGCAATGAAGCATCTACGTGAACATGAACATATTATTGTATCTGATTCTGGTTTTATTACTTTAACAGAATCTGGACGTAAGATTGCTGAGATGATTTACGAACGTCATGAATTATTAGCAACTTGGCTTACACAATTAGGTGTACCTGCTGATATTGCTTCCGAAGATGCGTGCAAGTTAGAACACGTACTTAGTCGTGAAAGTTTCGATGCAATTAAGAATCATGCTCAATCATAACAGAAAGCATATAAAAAGAGTTCGAAAATCCGAACTCTTTTTTCATTTATAAACGAATTTGCAATACATCCACATCTAGATTCCATAAAAATTTATCCAAGTCTTTAAATGATAAAAACACTGTAGCTGTATTTTCTAAAGGATGTACGCCAAGACTTTTACACTTTGCAAGATCCTTATCAATGAAAAATTCCACTGCATGATCCTTATCATTCATAAGTCCAAATGGGCTTACACCACCTTGTTTTAACTGCAAGTATTTGTCCAAGCGTTCTTCTGATGCAAAACTTAACGTACTTGATCCAATTTGGCGTGCGAGTGCTTTTAGATCCACTGTTTTCTTTTCATCACAAGTTACTAGAAAATGTCTTTTTCCTTTTGAATCACGCAAAAATAAGTTCTTACATAATACTCCTTTTTCCGGAAGACCTAATCGATCCATATCTTCCATCGTATATACTGGTTCATGTTCTACGACTTCATATTTAATATTCATTTTGTCCAGTGCATCATATACACGTTGTTTTTGATTTTCCATAGTTGTGTCCTCCTTTTTCTACTTACAGAGTATTATATCAAACTTTAAAAAAATGGGCTACATTTTTGCAGCCCATTCACTTATTCTAATCCAAAACGTTCTTTGACAAATACTTCGATGATCTCTGCTGTTTTATCAATGCCTAATTTCGAACTATTGATACAAAGGTCATATCCTCTTGAGTCTCCCCATTTAACATCAGAGTGTCTATTATGATAATTCTTTCTGTATTTATCATGTTTTGCCATTTTAAAAGTTGCTTTTGTGCGATCTAAGTTATGAAACTCCTGCACTCTTTTAATCTTGTCTTCTTTATCTGCAAGTACAAAAACAGATACGAGTCTTTCATCTCCACGAAATAAAGCATCTGCACAACGGCCGACAATCACAAAAGATTCCCCTTCATCTGCTTTTTTACGCAAATATTCGAATTGCATTTCTGCAACGATTTCTTCTATTGAATTAGAATAACCGTTTACTGTTCTTGAAAAAAGTACTTTTCGATTCTTTTCATCATACTTTTCCAAGTATTCAATACGAATATTCTTTTCTTCTGAAATATTTTCCAAAATACTGCGATCATAATAGGCAATGCCCAAATCTTTTGCAATTTTTTCTGCAACAAAATGACCTCCACTGCCGTACTCACGCCCTACTGCGATAATCATCTGCTTCTTCATATGTATCACCTTTCTCTCATTTTCTTAGCAATAACGTGCAAAGATCATTACCATAGAAATCACGATTACAATTATTGTTGCCGGCACTGCTGATTTACAGTATGTTCCCCAATCAATAAAGTAACCATTTTTGGCTGCTACAGATGTTCCGACAACATTTGCAGATGCGCCAATTGGTGTTGCACTTCCACCAATATCTGTTCCCATTGCCAATGCCCATGAAAGTGTCTCTAAATCTACTCCTTGCGTTGCTGCTAATGTTTTCACGACTGGAATCATAGTTGCCGCAAAAGGAATATTATCTACAAAGGCACTTGCCACTGCTGATATCCAAATAATGATTCCTATCATTAATTTTATATTACCACCACTGATTTTTCCAATAAAATCTGCAATAATTTCTAATGTTCCTGTTTCTTCCAGACCACCTACTACCATAAATAGGCCGACAAAGAAAAGTAATGTCTTATAATCTACCTTCGATAATAATTCTTTCGCATCTTTCCAAAATACAAGCAATGTTGCTATTGAAATCAATGTTCCAATAAAAGACACTGTAAATCCTGTCATAGAATGTGTTACAAGCAACGCAACCGCTGTTAAAAAGATCACACAGCTACATGCAAAATCTCTCTTGCTTGTGATAGCACTTTCTGGCGATGGCATAGATGCTGGATCGATTGGAACTCCATCTGTTTTTTCCAGCTCTTTATGATAAACAAGATAAAAATAAATTACCACAAAAATCAAACTTAATCCTGCTATCAATCCTGTGTTCAACAAAAAGTCTGCAAAAGAATATCCCAATGATGTTCCAATGATAATATTGGGTGGATCCCCACACATTGTTGCTGAACCACCTAGATTTGCACAGAAAATTTCTGCCAAGATCATTGGTATCGGATTAAACTTTAACAACTTTGCTAATTCAACTGTAACTGCTGCTAAAAATAAAATTACTGTTATACTGTCGATAAACATTGCCAGTACAAACGACATGATCATAAATGTAATAAAAAGAGGGACTGGTTTATAATGAACCATCTTAGCTAGTCTCATACATAACCATCTGAAGAATCCAGCTTTTGCCATTCCTTCTACCATGATCATCATTCCCAAAATGAAAACGATGGTCTCCCAGTTAATTCCCGATGAAGATGCGGATTCACCTGCTGAATACCAAAATCCTACATGGAAAAAACTGCTTAAATTCAATGTGTTCCAAATCGCTTTTGTACTTTTCATAATAACGCCGAACACAATTGCTAATGTAGCTGTACCACATGCCAATGTTATATAATGTCTTTCGATCTTATCCATAACGATCAACACAAACATGACTACAAAAATGATGACTGCGAATAATTGTGCTATAGTCATTTTCTTTTCCTCCTCTGTTGTACTCTTTCACCGTCACTTATCATACACCCAGAATCCATTTTCGAACATAGCGATTTTGTATAAATTTTACATATAATTTTTGGTTATTTTATACATTTTTTCACACTATAAACATACAATTCATGCAAAGCCCTTGTTGCTCCAATATATTGATATTGTGAATAAAATTGATTTTGTGTGTCTCCGCCAAGGAGAAAAACCTGATCAAATTCAAGACCTTTCGCAAGATAATAAGTAGTTACTGTAAGACCTTTTCGAAAACTACTGCTATCTCTGTCAATATAGAAAACATCTTTCCTTTTTTCTTTCAGTTCCACATATATATCCTTTGCTTCTTCCTCTGTCATTACCAGCACTGCTGCTGTCTCAAACTGTTCTAATCCTAATGAAACATTTTCAAGAATTGCTTGCAGTGCATTTTTTTGTGAGTCAAATACTTCCTCCTCAACAGGCTTCCCATGACGCTCCAGATATTCCACATCTTTTATTCCAGACACACGCTCAGCATATTTTGCAATTTCAAGCGTATTTCGATAACTTTTGTTCATAACGATCTTACGGATCTCTCTTCCAAATACTTTTGGTAAAAATGAAAGAACATCTTGTGGCACGTCGTCTATCGTCTGTGCTTTATCTCCCAAAATTGTCATATTACACGAAAACATATTTGCTAATATAACATACTGCAAATACGAGTAATCTTGCATCTCATCAATAACAAGATGACGGATCTCTTTTTGTTTTTTACTCTCTTTTAAACGATATTTTAAATATAGCATTGGATAAACATCTTCGTACGATAATACCCTCTGTTCTCTTGGCAAACGTGGTAATCTTGGATATCCGTTTTCTTTCATGATCCAATTATAAATTTTGTAAATATCAGTTGTCTCATACATACTCTGAAAGAAATCACGCATCCACATCTGTTCTTCTTCCACAAGTTCGCGATTTGATAATGTCTCAAACTCATCCAAGACATATTCCATCACTGCATCCATACGAGAAAGCAATGGAATACTAGAAAACTTAAAGTAGAATAAGTCTAAGATTTCCTTAGCTGTCTTTACAAAACCTTTATATTCAAAATCTTTGAAATTCATAAGATCATCTTCTAACAGCACTAAGAAACTTTCTACTGCTCCCATAAATGCTTTTGATTGTTTCCAATGATAACGAGCTTCAGCCTTTTTGTCTTGTTTTCGAATCCGCTTTTCTACATGATGATAACGATCCTCACAATCTGCTACCACATCCCTTAATTCCTGATAAGCAAATAAGTCAAAGCTCATTTCTTTAATATGTTCTTCTCCTAATTCAGGAAGTACATGAGAAATGTAATCTGAAAATACGCTATTTGGCGAAAGAATTAATATATTCGATGATTTTAATCGTTCACGATCATGATATAGCAAATAAGCAATTCGATGAAGTGCCACTGATGTCTTGCCACTTCCTGCAGCACCTTGGATTGCCATGATCTTGTCCTTTGTATTTCGAATAATGGCATTCTGTTCTTTTTGGATGGTTCGCACAATATTTTTTAATTGCACATCTCCGCTTGTTCCAAGTTCTTGCTTTAAAATATCATCATCAATCTTGATATCACTTTCAAATTCATAAATCATTTTCCCACGGCGCATCTTATATTGCCATTTTGAAAGGATCTCACCATCCATAGTTCCACCTGGTGCATCATAAGAAGCTGGTCCTTTATCATAGTCATAAAACAACCCACTTACCGGTGCTCTCCAATCATAGATCAATGGCAAACTTCCAGTTCGTTCTGCAAAATTTCCAATTCCGATGTAGAAATCTTCCCCTTCTTCTTCTCCTTCATACAGATACTCCACACTTCCGAAAAAAGGCGCATCCAACATCTTTTTTAAACGATGTAGTTTCTTCTGATTCTCTTGATTTGCATTTACTTGCGTCAAAAGTGCACGCTGATTATCAAAATCTTCATATCCATATTGGTCCATTTCTGTATAATTATCCCAATAATACTCATTCATATTGGCAATATCTTTTTGTACTTCCTGAATTGTCTCACTCATTTCTATTATTTGCTCTTTTAACTTTTCTGTCACATATTCTAAATGCGCTTGTCCTTTACTCATTCCTTCATGCCTTTCTCTTGCTCTTTTTCGCATATCTTATAATTATATGTGAAAGAAAGAAAAGTTACAACATCATTCTAACTTTCCAAACAGAATAATTCTTCCATTTGTTTGAGAACTATCACAAGTTGACAGGGCAACGATTCGATCTGTTTCGCCAATAGTCATATCTCGCCTGCATACTGCTTTTTCTTCTATATGTTCTAGTAATGCATTTATATTATCCTTATGCTGCATTGGGGAAAAAACGTTCCAATCAAATGCATCTGTTCGGATACAGGAAAAAAAATAGATTCCAAGCACCTCATCCGGCAGATATAAAACGCCTTCCGGATGTTCATTGAAATACGTTTGTTCTGTAAATTCTGCAACATCCCCAAACATCGCACCACTTTTCATATGGTGTCCATAAATGAGATTGTAACAATCTGAAAAATCTGGTTGGTTTTGATAATCCAAAAAAATAGAGCCAGATAGTGAAAATTCTCCGAATACATCTTTATTGATATATTCCATATTATCGTTTCCTTGAACAATTGGATAATCCATATGTGTGTTCTCCACGGTAATCCAGGCAAGCACATCTTCATTTAATTCTTTAATCTTTTCAAAAGAAATCCCATCCTGCTCCTGTCCTGTGAATGGTTTATAATCTAACAGCTCATCAGATATAAATGCTCCTTTATACAACATGGCGGTATCCCACAAGGAATATCCGCCATAAAGTAATAGGATAAGAATGATTATTCCAAAACAAACACTCACCATTTTATCCAGTATCGCTATGATTTTTTTCTTATTCTTCCACATATTTTTTCTTACGAAGGAATGCAACTGATGCTGCAATTGCAATGCCTACAATCAAAATATATGGAGTAATATTTGTGATCACACCTGTTACTGTAATACTATCACGTGTATTGATAACAGTAAGTGTTTGATCTGTTTTATTTACTGCTTGCGCTGTGACTGTTGCTGCATCAGTTCCATTTGTAACAGTTGTACTTGCTGTTCCTGCTGTTGTTTCCACTGTTGCAGTTACAGTATATCCTTCATTACTCTTCACTTTTTCGACTACTGTGTATGTGACGCAAGAAGGAAGCCCTTTAATTGTTGCACTTTCTCCATGTGCAATCTTTACAGTTGTTTTTGCAGTACCATTTTCATCTAATGTAATTTTATTTGTACCATACATAAAACTTGCATTTTTAGGTCCTTGGAATGTAATTTCGAATTCGAATTTTCTTGTTTTATCACCCATTGCACCTTCAACATTTTTCTTGATTGTCAAATCATAGGTATTATAGCTGTTTTCATACCCTGCTGTTTTATCTACTTCACCATAAGTCGTAACACCATCTTTATTTTGTGGAGTGATTGCTGATTCCAAAAGCACATATGATTTAATGATAAATTTTCCAGCATTATTAGGATCATTTTCTACATAAACATCGAGGTAACGTGTATCATTTGCATCACTTGTAATATCTTCGTATACATCTGCATCTGGCAACGCATTTTCTTTGATCACATAACGATAAATCCCTGGTTTAGAAAATTCTTCCGGATTCATTTTCACCGTTACCTTTTGAGTTGTATTCGCTCCTACATCAAAGCTTGCCATTGTTACTTGTGGATTTCCAACCCCTGCCAGAATCTCTGGTGAAGTTGCTGTTGCTGCCACTGCAGTTCCTGGTGTAATGGAAAATGTAAAATCTACATCTGGAATACTCGCACCCTCTGCATTTGTCATATTTAACACTTTGTCAAATTTGATTGATTCATCCCAAACAACTTCTTTCTCTTTCTCTGCTGCAAATACACCCATTCCCAGTGAAACAGTCATAACGGTTCCTGCTAAGAAACTTGCAAATAGACGACGTAAATTTTTTTGATTCATGTTGTTTTCCCCTCTTTCTACAATCTCGAACGACGTATCAATGTGATAACGCTTCCTTTTATTTCTTCTAGTCTCACCGGTCCGAAATACCGGCTATCTTTTGCGCCTTCTCGATAATCACATAGTATAAAAAATTCATTTTTCTCAAGTGTTATAGGGTACATAACCCCTTCTTCATACTTTGGTGTACTATAATAGATGTCATTTTCGATCACAACACTCTCATTGATCATAAATTCTCCACGTTCTGTAACTTCTACCGTATCTCCTTCCATCGCTACAATACGGCCAACATATTTTTTGTCGTCTTTTCGAAACACAATAATGTCCTGATTTTGAAATTGACTTTCCAGTCTGTAATAAAGCAGCAAATCTCCCGCACTCATTCGAGGAAACATATCGTTGTTGTCCATTGTTGTGATTCCAAATACTACACCAAAGAGTACGATGAGCATCGCAATCATAACTCCTAATCGTTTTAGAAAAGAGCGTGTTTGGTGATCCATAGTCCTCCTACTCCCAAGACAAACATGATAAGATATGGAGCAATCCTTTCCGAAATTCCTGTTGGTACTGGTGTTTCTTTGTGATTCACAAAATGATATTCATTCTTTGAAATCGCTTCCATTGAAGTTCGATAGCCATCCAATGCATAATTATTTTCAGAAACTTGAAATTGATAGCCATACGGATACACAATTGTTATTGTTTCATTATGCTTCAGTCCAAATACATAAATTCCTTCTGCATTCGAAACAAGAGAGTTTTCACCTTCTAAACTGCTTGTACTTGAAAGTGGAACACCTTCTAAACCATCTATTTTCAATTGAAAATCAAATTGCTTCTCAAGATCTCCCATACCACCTGTTACTTCTTTTGACACAACCAACTGCTCTGTCTTATGACAATTTTTAACAACAATTGTCTGTTGTT
Source organism: uncultured Faecalimonas sp. (assembly GCA_964440185.1). GTDB lineage: Bacteria > Bacillota > Clostridia > Lachnospirales > Lachnospiraceae > Faecalimonas. The sequence goes on from CAYTRJ010000001.1 coordinate 8,069, forward strand.
CATTCTCTGTAAGTGGTTGAACCAAACTTTCTGTCATATTCTCTACATTTGTAATGTCTATACTTTCCTTCCAAAAACTTACATCATACGCATCTGATTCCAGTTCCTTCACATAATACGTTGCGGTAATCGGGAGGCCTGTGGCAATTGCAATCTCTTCTCCCTTTAATTGCAATGTTCCATCTGCATCTGTTGGAAATGCACTCCCACCTATTTTCTGAAAGGTATTCCAAAGTTTGAAGTCTTCTCCTTCCTGTTCTTGTACATAAAGTTGTACCTTATAAGTCTGATCTTTTAAGCATGCCGTATGTTCTATATTTATACCTTCCACCAGCTTTGTTAATGCCAAACTATTTTCAGGAATTGTTTGCAAATTAAATTTGATATGACAGTTTGCACAAGAAGAACCACGTTCCAAATAAAAATACTTTAATGTATGTGTTTTGTAATCCGAACCATCCCATGTTTTGCCTGCCATTTGGAAACATTTCTCAATTGTGGTATCATACTTCCTTGTTACACTACTCTTATCCCAATCTAGATAAGCTTCTACTTCTCCCGTTGCAAAATTTATACTTCCTGTTACAACACCATGCGTGCCTCCAATATCGAGTACCAATACATCATCTACAAATACCCAGACATCATCGTCCCCTGAAAATTCAAACACCATATCTTGTCCTTGAATCTTACCTTGTTTAGGCTGTACAAACTCAGTTTTCATACTCATTCCAAACCAGTAATTCACTTCAGCTTCTTCATAAATATAAGGTACTCCATTTATAGTTCCAGCCGTTCCTATCCCATAATTAAATGGAAAGAAATCTGCATAAGAACCACCATTTTTGTATCCGGCAGTTTCTATTCCTCGCTCTGACTTCTCGTAGACTTGAAATAATTTTGTATTTGTATCAAAGTCTGCCGCATGTAACGCACTATTATACTCATAGTAACCGGTTACAGGATCGTATCGAAGTAAGGTGTTTTGTGCATCGTATGCAGTTACTGCATGATCACCTGCTTGAAATAAATAACCTAATGAAAGCTGTGATTCTCCCCAAGTGGGTTGAGGATTCATTTTCGTTTCCGCACCTGTCGCATCTCTGGTAAGTGAAAGAATAGGATATCCTGAACTGCTTAATGTTCTTTCCACCGTTGCATGATTTATCGTAAATCCGTCTTCATCATAATTTTCTGCTGTTGGGACATTATAGTCTTTTATTGATGTCCTTCTGAAATTAAAATAAGGCGCAATGGCACGCTGATTCCCATCTTCGTCAAAATTGATTTTTTCATTGTAATCAAACATTTGAAATGAAATTCCGCTTTCAGTTCCTACCAGATCCGTATATGCATTTCCACGGTCATGTGCAGTTGCTGCAGCTTGTGCCTGCTGCAAAATCCCACACATAAGTATTGTTATTATTATTGCTGCTATTCGTTTTTTCATGATTCACTCCTTCCTATATTTCCTCATCAAAGTTTATGCCTAAACTTTCCTTATTAGAACAAAAAAAGGATTCGTTTCCGAACCCTTTTACATAAATTGCTTCATTTCCAACATAAATTCTTCTTCTATTTTTACAAGACGTTTTGCTATATCTTTTGCCTTATCATCAGCTTGCGCATAATCATTTACATACTTGCAGATAGATTGAATTCCCATATTGGATCCATCCATCATTAATTTTCCTGCCTGATGACTATCATTCTTTATCATCAATTTAAAATCTGTCATAAATTTTGACATAATAGATGCCATCATCCCAGGCTCTTTATCACTTCTTCCTGCTTCCAACAATAATGTGCTCGCCTCACGCTCTAGCTTTTCGTGTTTTCTTCGATAGCTATCCAAAATTTTCTTTAAAGAATCATCCTTCGTATATTCTTTTACTTCATCGATGCTTTCTACTGCCATTTTACACCCTGAACTACATTCTTGTAATAATTTCATCGTGTCTTCGTTCATTTCTCACACCTCCCTATGCATTCAGCGTACCCACTTTCCTGCAATTCATTCATATTTAAAAATAATAGTGAATTGTAATTGCAAGATTTAGGTATGCAGCAAAAGTTACCCATGCAAGATATGGAACCAGCAGCCACCCTGCAGTCCTATTTATTTTACGAAAGCTTTGCCATGTTAGAAAAATAAAATACCATAATAGTAAAATCCACGCAAATGCAAGAAGGTATGCATCGAGTCTAAAAAAGATGAAAGACCAACCTATATTTGCAATTAGCTGAGCTACGTAAATCCCGAGTGCTTCCTTCTTCTCTTGTGAATCACTCTCATAAATCAGATACGCCGCAATTCCCATAAGTATAAAGAGTATCGTCCATACAATCGGAAATATCCAACCAGGTGGGGCAAACGGCGGCTGATATAATCGTTCATATTTCCCGTTGTTATTTCCTCCCACAACATTTCCTAAAACACCTGCGCCTAAACTGATTGCCAAACTTATAAGCAGGCTTTTCCAATTGATCGTTTTCATAGAAACTCCACTCTATTTTTGCTATTACTCTATGAAAGTTACATCGTATTTATACACATTTCCCCTTCGTTTGCTTCTTCCATATGTATTTCTTCCTGTGGTGGGATTTCTTTAAAAGTAACTTGTACTACACTCTGTGACCAATTCAAAGAAACACTTGCAAACTTTTCTTTTTTCGCTGCTTCCTCCCGAAAAATTTCAAGTAACTCTTTTACGACCTCTTTTGTCATATGACCGCCTCTCCAATGAAACAGCAAGGTCTTTCCTTTCTTCACTGCCTGCATAGCACGTTTGCGAACGTCTTCATATTTGGTAAAAGATAGCTTCTTTTCCTTGTAGTAAAAATGATCTCCATCTTCGCACATCGGAATCTTCCATACCAAACGTTCATGGTCCTTAAAGATCTGATGATCACTCAAATTAAAGTAATCATAACGAATGTTTTCTCCATGTCCTAATGTATTATCAAATGTTGCATCCAAGTGATAATAAGTACCCTCTATTTTTACTACATTCCATGCATGACGATACTTCACACCTTTTTCGGGATTTGCCTCTGAAAGTGCGATAATACACCAAATCCCTAACGCATCACAAAGGATTTTTACAGATTTTGCTATCCCTTCACATACACCTACCCCTTGTCCCAACGGGCCAATAATCTCATGTGAATATGCTTTTTTCAACTTGTCGTACGTTACATTTTGACATATAAAATCATGAATATATAATTCTTTTTCTCTTTCTTTTAATTTTTCTGCCTGTCTAGCCAGCTTTTTCACACGAGCTTCCATCGCTTTTTGGTGTTCCTGCATCTTTGCCTTCGGAAAAAGATACTCTGGAATCATTTCTACATTTTCTGAGTCTTCATAATAACGATATTTAAAAGTTGTCGAGCAAAAAATCTCTGGATGATCTAATCGCACCATGAAATAAATATCTGACAGTTCTTTTCCTTCTACTCTAGGCACTGAAAAGGAAGGAGCTAATGATTGTAATCCAGTCTTGATCGCATGATAAACACGCTGTCCTTGCTTATTTAATTGGCTATAATAATATTGGTTACTGTTCATACTCATCTCCATTCACTTTAGCTTTATATTCTGTTCGATTCGCAACAAAAGAGAGGTGCGAACTCACACCTCTCATCATATCACATTATTTATTTTCTTTTAATGCTTTTTTATATTCTTGGTAACTTGTGTATGCTTCTGTTTGTTTGAATTTACGTTTTTTCATGATCCACATCACAAGTGATACCACAAAGAGTACACTAAGAGCAATTGCTGCAGTTCTGAGTGTTACGATAATACCTGGTGTTACTACCTTAACAACTGTATCTTCTCCAATACCATTCATACCACATGAGTTTGCAATTGCATATAAATTGTGGTGGCAAGCTTCTCTCATAGCAGTTACTGCTACTGGATCATTTTCATATTGAGCTAAACCATTTTTACCTGTGATATAGAATGTAAGCATTGAATCATATGTTGTTGTTCCACCCATTACACCATCGATACCATTTACCATTGTTGATAATACGTTATCTGTAATCTGTAAACCGTTACATTGCCATTCTTCGTTTAAGATGCCTTTAACAAGTCCTTCGTTTGCTCCTGACCATTGTGCACCCCAACGAGTATAAGCCATCATAACACCATTTCCGCCTGCTTGTGATTCTTCTAAAGCACCTTGGAATGCTCTTAAGTAAATTTCACGAGCAGATTGTTCATTTAACCATGCACCAAGTCCAATACGATCTTGTTCTGAATCATTTAGTGCAAAATGTTTCATAACAACAAATACACCTTTTTCTTCAATTCCTAGTACTTCTGCTTTACCAATTTCTGAAGAAAGTACACCGTCTTCTGAATAGTATTCGAAGTTACGTCCACCGTATGGTGTTCTGTGTGTATTAGCTCCTGGTCCATATAAGAATGCTACTTCTGCTTCTAAACAATCATTTCCTACGATATTACCGATTTCATAAACTAAGTCTTTATTAAATGTAGCTGCTAATACGTCTTCTGATGTTAAAGCAGTTGTTTCTACACCTAAACCTGCACCAAATAATGCAACTGTTAAACCTTGAGGTCCGTTTTCATCACGTGTACCTGGAGCTTGTACAGACTCTACTGGCATTGTCCAGTGGAATGAATCTCCGATTAAAGAAACCATTTCATCAAATGTTAATTGATCTAATAATGCATCCCATGCTGGATCATCATAGCTAAGACCGATCATATCATAAAGCTTAAATCCATTGTCTGCACCTAATGTAGGCATTTCTACATCTGCGTTTTCATCTGTAACGTATTGTTGATCTTGTAATGCTTGTACTAAATAATCATTTAATGCAATTTTTACTGTTTTTTCAATGCTTGGCATTGTTCCTTCCCAGTCATTACGAGTTAAGTAAGTTACTGTTTGACCTACTTCTTCGTTCATGTTAGGGTCTGAAGAATTTAATCTGTTTACAATTTCTGTACCAGCATCGCTAGTAGCATATGTTGTTGTATCTAATTCTGGATTGTTCCATGTTGCAACTAATTCTTTATTACCAGCTGTATCCATGCGGTTTGCTGTATTTTCTGGAGTATATCCTTTTGCTGCCAATACGTTATTTGCTGCATTGTGAGCATCTGTTGCTGCTGTGAATAAGTAATCACCAGCATCTAAGATGTATGTTCCTGCACCATAAGCATCATAGCTTGCTACATAATCTCCATCAATTTCAATTGATACTGTTTGAGATTCACCTGGTGCTAAAATATCTGTTTTTTCAAATCCTACTAAACTTACAGAAGCCTTTTCTACATTGTTATCAATGTCGTATTGTGTGTATGGGCTAGAAACATATGCTTGTACTGTTTCTTTCCCTGCTACGTCACCTGTGTTTGTTACAGTTACGTTCATTGTATATGTTGTTTTTGCTGCATTATAAGTTAATGTTACATCGCTATATTCAAATGTTGTATAGCTAAGTCCATAACCAAATGGGAATGCTACATCATCATTGTATGCATATGCGCCTGCATTTCCTTTACCCATTACGAAATCTTCGTAACGTGTTTCATAATATTTGTATCCTACATAAATACCTTCTTGGTATACCATGTATGTATCTGCATGTTCTGGAATTTGGCTTGTATCTCCTTCGTACACAACTGTAGAGAAGTTTTGCATTGCAGGGCTTGAGTAGTTATCATAGCAGTATGTATCTACTAAGCTACCTGATGGATTAATTGTACCATTTAAAATTTCTGCAACTGCATTGAATTTCTCCCAAGAAAATGGGTTTTTCTTTTCTACTACATGACTTGGCTGC
>CAYTRJ010000001.1:13907-61653 GCA_964440185.1 uncultured Faecalimonas sp.
AGCACCTACACCACCAATCCAAAGAGCTGCATCTACACCATATTCATTGTTCTTTAAGAAATCTACTTGAAGAGCATTTGATGTATTGATAAGAATTACAATTTTGCTGATCTTGCCAGCATCTTTTAATGCTTTGATACCAGCCATCATATCTTTTTCATCTTGATTTAAAGCAAGATAATTTGCTCCATCACCTAATGTATGATCGAAGTAGCAGTCTGCACCTTCTCCACCGATACGTGATAATACTACAATTGCTGCGTCACCATAGTTTTCTACAGAATTTAAAACATCTTCTGAGTATAAGCTCCATGGTGCTTCTACGATTTCTGCTTTCCCGTAAGAGCTTACTGCATCTTCTTCTCCAGCAGCATCTTGTGCTGTTGCACCAGCATCTTCACGAGTGTAAATTGCTGCATCGCCTGTTGTGTAGAAATCCCATAATGTTTGATTTACTTCAAATCCTTCTTTTTCCAATGCTGTTTTTAAATTATCGCATTTTGTTGTGTCAACATTTGCTGAACCTGTACCACCGTATACGATATTTACAGAAGATGTTGAGAATAAACTTACTTTTGCACCTGTTGCAAGTGGTAATGTGTTGCTTTCGTTTGTTAAAAGAGCAGCCCCTTCACCTTCTACTTGTTTTACAAGTTCACTACCTTTTGCAATTCTTTCTTCTTCTGTTGCAAAATCACTTTCATAGTAAACTGCATTTTCATCTTCGTTTTCTAATTCCCAGAAAGTACCTCCTAAGAATAATGTCATTGTGTTGTCAAACATGCTGACAACTACAGTTGCAATAATTAAAATTACTGCTAATGGAGCACTTAACCATGTTAAAAGCTTCCATGGTCTGATTGCTTTACGTTTTGCTTTGCGATACGCTTTTTTACGCATCTTTTTTTCCTTTTTTAGTTCTGACATAACTTTTTCCTCTCTCTCCCAGTATAAATGACAAAAATACTGCGATTATATGTTATTTATATTCCTTCATTGCTTCTTCCAAAGTCATACCATTTGCAATCGCCTCTTTACGTTTTGCATTGATTTCCTGAATTTCTTTCATTCGAGGTCCTGTTAAAGTATAACCTTTCATAGCGAGCAATGTAGCAACCCATGCTAACATTGGAACCACACAGAATAACACGATCACGACGATATTCATACCATCTGTATAAGGTGTGTATTGATCTGGAAGTGTCTTGATTCCAATAACTGCTACTGCAGCCCCTACAATAGTAGAGCTGAGTGAACTTACTAACTTATCTGCTAATGAGAATAGTGTTCCCATGATTCCCGGTACATAACGTCCTGAACGGAATGTTTCATAATCCGAACAGTCTGCAACCATTGGGATGGACATATCTGCAGTTGCATAATATGCACCATAACCAATTCCGAAGAATAGCAAGAATAAAATGGTATATAAATTAATAGAAAGTTTTCCATCTGTTATCAATGATAATTGGAATGCCGGATTCCCTGGCTGCCATAAAAACAGCAATACAATTACACCGATATACATGATAAGTGCTAATTTTGTATACTTCACAAGGGAAGCTTTTTGACCTTCTTTTTGTGAAGTTCGCACTGTCATAACGAAAAATGGTGCCGAGAAAATGTACCCAACCATCATCATTGGTAAATATAATCCGCCATAATTTCCCATCATTGCCCCATATAACATACAAAGTACTGTCATATTTGTAGCAATTGAGAATGCCAATTTGCATCCTGATCCAGCAATGATAAGACGCTGTAATTCTTTGTTATCTTTTAAGATTGCAATATATTCTGAAATTTTAATCTTTTCCTGTTTTCCACCTACACCAAAGAATTCTGGTCTGTCTTTCTTCGCAATACCTATAACTGCTAATACAGTAAGTAATGCCGAAACAACAACAGCTAGCGGGATCATCACGTCGAAAAATGCTGCATTATTATATCCGCCTAATTTGTCTCCGATAATTGGCGCTAAAAATTGTACAAGTCCCATACCGATCAAACTTGCCACTGTATTAAAAATGGTAAATAGTGGACGTTGATTTGGATCATTTGTTAAACAAGTTTGTCCAGAACGTGTACATGCTGTCTGAAATGTATATCCAATTACGTATAGTGCATAAAATAATACAAAGGTTGTATAGCGAAGCCACATCATATCGTCCGGAACAACACGGATTCCGAAGAACATTAAAAGTGCTGACACTGCCATGATGGCGTTACCAAGTATCATATATGGTCTGAATTTCCCAAATCTTGTAGAAGTACGGTCAATCACCGCTCCAATGATTGGATCGGTGATTGCATCAAACAGACGCATAAATGTTACCATTGATGTTGCAAACATAAGTGCTAAACCAATTACACCATTTGCATAATATGCAATAAAGTTCATGATCAAAATGTAATATACATTTGTCGCACCATTATTCATTGGAAATAAGGCAAGCTGATATAACTTGGCTTTATTTGTTTTTTCCATTTTGTTTTTCTCCTTTTCTGATTACATCCAGTTAGAACTGTCACCTTTTTTCAATTTGTACTCTGGTCTTTCTTTTTCCACTTTGTAGATTACTGCTTGATCTGTTAAATCTCCTGCAACTACTTTTAAATTGTTTTCCTGTTCTAATGGAATTCTGAATTTGAATACCTTGTCTCCCGCTTTAGTTGCGATCAACTTATCATTGTTATAAATAGAAACTTCTTTTTGATTTGTATAAACTGTGATTTCTGTTGTTTTCCCTGTACGGTATTCATAACGTTTCCCAGCCAAATGAAGCATTGGTTTTGTTGTCCAGTATGCTTGGTATAAGAAATAACTATCTTTTTTCAGTTTTCTGTCAAATGTCACAAGCCCCTTATGGTTCATACCTGCTTCTCCACCTTGATTTCTTGCATCTGCTGCAAAATCAAACATGTTCCACACATAAGTTGCCCACATATATGGGTGACGCTTGAAGCACTCTAGCATAAATTCATGATATTTATTTTGGTATTCTTCTGAATTATCTCCACGTTTTGGCTTTGCACTGTGAAGATTTGGCATACCTTCTGCACCATATTCAGAATAGCAAAGGCTTCTGTTTGGATACAAGAAATGCCAGAATTTAATCCATAAATCATTTAAGAAGAATCCTGGAACATACCATCCCAAGTATAAATTCCATCCAACCAAATCTGTAATGTGAGCAACTGGATGGAAATGATGACACATTGCAAAACATGCTAATGTTGTTGGTCTTGTTGGATCCATTTCCTTACATAATTTTTGTAATGCATGATGGTTATCAAGCATATCTTTCTTATGTCTTCTTCCTGAGATTGTAATCTCATTTGAAACACCCCAAGTCACAATACTTGGATGATTATAGTTTTGTACGATTAATTCTTTCATTTGTGAAAATGTATTTTCACGTCCATTTGGTAAGTGTTCCGAAATATATGGAATTTCAGCCCAAACGATCATTCCGTATTCATCACACAGATCATAGAAGAACTGATCATGTTGATAATGTGCTAAACGAATTGTGTTTGCACCAACTTCTTTGATCAATTCCATGTCTTGACGCATGTTATCTTCATTGATCGCATTTCCAATTTCTTTCCAGTCCTGATGACGTGATACCCCGTGAAGCGGATAATGTCTTCCATTTAAGTGGAATCCATCTTTTGGACTAAATTCAAATGTACGAACGCCACAATTGCAGCTGATCATATCTACCACATTTCCATTTTCTACAAGTTCTGCTTCTAATTTGTAAAGATATGGATCATCTAACCCGTCCCATAAATGTACATCTGAAATACGCAATATAGCATCGCAGCCCTTTTCTTCTGCTACTACATTTCCTTTATCATCTTTCAAACGAATGATAGTTTCTAATGATTTTGCCGCTTCATTCACGTAAGTTGTTACATGTACTTCTGCATCTTTTCCAGAAACAGTACTTGTATATTTCATGCCTGAACCACCGTAATAGTCAAGGTCAAAATGTGCTTCACTTACAACTAAAAATTCCACATCACGATAAATCCCACCGTAGAATGTGAAATCTGCTTTTTGTGGATATACATGATCATTTACACTATTATCTACTTTCACAACTAACTGATTAGTGTCTTCTAAAATCTCTGTTACATCTACACGAAATGTTGCATATCCGCCATCGTGATGACAAACTTCTTTATTATTTAAAGTAATATCTGCGCTTGCATTTACCCCATGAAATTGAAGGTAAACTTTTTCGCCTTCTGAAAAATTAGGTTTCTTTACTTCACAATCGTAGATACAAGTTCCACGGTAGTAATCGTTTCCTCCATCTTGTCCATCTTTGTTATTCCAAGTGTGAGGCAATGACACTGCGCCACGAATCCCATCACGACCAGTAAAATTCCAACCGCTCATAATTTTTTCAATTCGTCTCATTAATTTCAAATCCCTTTCCTCTGACCTGTTGAATCAGTACCTGTTATTTTATAAACAATCTTTTCCCAAAGCAAGTCTCTTTACACAAGTGGTCGTTTTTCGTTCCTAAGTGGTAATAAAAAAAGACTCTCAGAATATTCTCCGAGAATCTTTCTATTTCTTTATGGTAATGGCATCATAATCTTCAGTGAAAAGAATCCATCCTCTTCACTAACATCTAAATAGCCATCATATTTTTTCACAAAATGGCGCATACTTCGTAATCCATATCCATGATAGTTTTTATCACCTTTTGTTGTAATTGGAAGACCATCTTCCTGTTCATATTCTAGTTCTTCCGCAATCGGATTGATAAAATTCATCACCAAAAAATTTTGTTGTCGATAGATCATAACATCAATCTGTCGTTTCTCTGGCTCTTTAAATTTCTCAACAGCTTCTATGGCATTATCCATTGCATTTCCTAAGATTGCATATAAGTCAATGGTATCAATAAAATTCATCTGGCTTCCATCTGCCACACAAGATACTTGAATCTGTCTATCCTTGCAATATAAACTTTTTTCTGTCAGAACCGTATCAAAGACATCATTTCCGGTCTTTACAATCGCTTCATAAATGCGAACTGTATCCTCCATCTCATTTAAATAATCGTCAAACTCTTCTTCTTTCACTTTGCGAAGTGCTCTGATCTGATGCTTGAGATCATGGCATTTCTGATTGATCAGATTAATGTTCTCACGAGTTAGATCATATTGTTCTTTTTCCTTTTTCCAGAGAAAATTCATTACTTCCAGTTCATGACGAATCGCACTTTTTTTAAAAAGTTCGTTCTGCATGTAAAGCGTCATAGTCGCAAGCAATTGCAGCATATAAAGAAGTAACCATTCACTATGCATTTCATCTAAACACATTTTCATCTGAAGTACAGCTAATACATCAATGATAATATATATTACGATTGCAGAAAAAAGTTGTCTCGGTCCAATGCGATCTCTACGGTCAATTGGCATCCATTTTCCCAATGTCAACGCACAAATCGTATAAATCACTCCGATAAAAAAACAAGCTTTTATAATCAGCCTTAATGCTGATGCTTCGATATAAGATGTCATAAGAGCATTTAGTAGAAGCCAAAGCTCACTTGTAAGTCTCCAAAGTGTCAATGAGCAAATGGTATTGTATACCACTGTAGATGGCGTTATTTTCCATCCATAGTATGAAAATGCTCCTAATATCAGATTGCTAACTAATTGGATCAAATAAGGAATTTCATGGAACTTATCCCAAATCAGCCATCTGCAAAATATCATATATGCCATCACACAAAAAATCATCCCTGTGATTCGCACAGTGAAATGTTCCCGTTTTTTAAATGTACATACAAACACCAATCCCGAACACCAATACATCAGCTGTGGAGCCCAATACTGTGCAATTTCCATTATACTGTTCCTCCTAAATACTGAGTCAACGCCTTCATAAATGGCGTTTTATTTCGACGACTGATTTCTAATTCATGCTCTCCTACAACTGCAATATTTTTTCGCACTTCCTTCACATGTTTTAAATTTACCATATACCAATGGTTGCATTTAAAAAAGGAATCGGACTTCAGCATTTCTTCTACACTCTGCATAGTCCCTTTCAATACAAATTCGCCTTCTGTTGTGTGATAATGGAGCATACGATTCTGTACCTCCACGAAATAAATATCCCCTGTGTCGATCTTCTTTACACCATCTGATAAATGCAAAACAATTGCTTTTTGCTCTTCTTCTTTCTTCTGCACCCGTTTCAACACACGACGTAGTTTCATAGAAAAAGTATAATATGTAATTGGTTTCATAACAAAATCAAGAGCACCCACTGAATAGCCGAAAAGCGCATACTGTGCCATATTCGTGATAAACATGATCACAACATCCTCATCCATTTCACGTACACACTCTGCCGCTTCCATTCCATTCATCTGCTTCATCTCAATATCAAAGAAGATTGCATCATATCGTGGATGATAATCTTTCAAAATTTCTGTTCCGTCATAGAAAAGCGAAACCTGAAATTCTACCATATTCTCTTTTCCATATTGCATCAGATACTCCTGCAGCTGCATGGCAAATTCTTTATCGTCATCCACAATTGCAATATGATACATACTTTCATCTCCTTTTAGTTTGCGTTACTTGCTGCTATCTTCACTTTACTCCACAAACTTCCAATTAATTTTTTTGTATCTTCATTAAAACGGAATACTTCATCTTTTTCATTATCATTTCTTGGAATATACGAAGCAATTCCTTCAAATGCACCACCTGCTGCATACATTTCTTCCTTTACTTCTGCATTTGGTGAAGTGTATCCCACATAATTTGAATTAGCATACGCATTCTCATATTCACAAATAAAATTCATAAATACATGTGCAAGCTCCACATGTTCCGCATTTTTCGGAATTACCATAGCATCATACCAGATATTGGTTCCTTCTTCTGGAAGATAGAATCCAATATTTTCATTTTCACTGGTAACATAAGTTGCATCTCCCGAATAAATGATTCCCAGTGCCTTTCTCGCTTGAGCCATATTATCAATGATTTCATCTGTGACAATCTCTGGCTGCATGGTTGTCACACATTGTACTAACCAATCATACGCCTCTTGAATTTCTTCTTTGTTATCTGTATTCATCTGATAGCCAAGTGACTTCAACGCCATCATAAAACTTTCACGTTCTGCATCATACAAATAAATGTCACCTTTATATTTTTCGTTTAAGAAAATAGCAAATCCATCTTTTTCTAAATCAGCTACATCTACTTTTGTTTTATCATACGCAATTCCAACGGTTCCCCAGAAATATGGAACTCCGTATGCATTTTCTGGATCGTATTCCACATTCTTAACTGCATCGTCTAACTTATCCCAGCAATTTAATTTTGATTGATCTAATTTCTGTAATAAATCTTCATCTGCTAATCTTTGAATCATATAATCACTTGGAATGATGATATCGTAGCTTTCTCCATTAGCAACCTTAATGTACATTTGTTCATTGGAATCAAAATTTTCCATAACAACTGTTGCCCCTGTTTCTTCTTCAAAAGCCGCTACCACACCTTCATCAATATACTCTCCTGGCAGATACATATACAATGTCTCTCCTGCATATGGGAGATCTGATTTCCCACCGTTCATGCCAAATAGCAGCCCTAATCCTACTGCTAATACTGCAAAAGCACCTGCTGGAAGAATCCACTTCATTCCCTTTGCATCTACTTTCTTTTCTCGTTTCGCAACAAATGCTGGCACTATATTAATGATAACAAGAGCAATTGTAATAATTACAACTACAAGTGTTGACATTGCATTGATGCTTGGATTCACACGTTTGCTCATAGTATAAACAACAATACTAATGTTCTTGATGCCGCCTCCTGTTACGAAGTAAGAAATAATAAAATCATCTACTGACATGGTAAATGCGATCAATGCCCCAGAAATAATTCCCGGTGTAATTTGCGGAACGATTACTTTCACCAGAGCTTGTACCGGCGTTGCTCCCAAATCCATTGCTGCATTTGCAAGGTTTGGATCTAGCGATTTTACCTTTGGCATAACGGAAAGCATTACATATGGAATACAAAATGCAATATGTGCCAAAAGCATCGTTACATATCCTTTTTCCACTTTGAATGTAATAAATAAAAGCATAAATCCAATTGCAGTAACAATTTCTGGATTCATTAGTGGAAAATTATTCACCTGATCCATTACATCACGAACAATTTTCTTTGATTTGCTAAGACCAATTGCCGCAATTGTTCCTACTACTGTTGAGATAAAAGTAGCAAGCAATGCCACACTAAATGTTGTGGAAATAGCCCCCATCATATCTCGTGACTCAAGCATGTGCTTATACCAACGTAACGAAAACCCTGTAAAAGTAGTTAAAGATTTCCCTTCGTTGAAAGAGAAAATAATCATATAAATAATTGGCAAATAGAAAAATATGATCATCAGGGCGACTAAAATCTTACCTGGTATTCTTTTTGTATGTTTCATAAGATTATTCGTCCCCCTTTCCACCTTGATTACGAGTCTCAATTTTTCTCACAGTCATCATAAGAAGCATCATAATAACCGCCATGATCATGGAAATGGCACTACCAAAGTTCCATTCTCCCACTGTAATAAATTGGTTTTCGATCAAGTTTCCGATCAAGAAATATTGTCCTCCGCCAAGCAGTTTTGGAATGAAGAAAGAGCTTACTGCTGGTAGAAATACAAGTGTGATCCCATTGATCACCCCTGGAAGAGATAATGGGAATGTCACACGTAAAAATGTCTGCACCGGATTTCCTCCTAGGTCGGCACTTGCTTCCAGCAAAGAATGATCCATCTTACAAAGAGACGTATTGATCTGTAAGATCATAAACGGCAAAAAGTTATATACCATTCCTAAGAGCACTGCGCCTTCTGTATAAAGCAAGTCTGTGTTACCCAATCCAAAGAATCCTAGAATTTGTTGAATCAATCCACCTTCACTCAAAAGACCAATCCACGCATAAGTTCTAACCAACATATTGATCCATGTAGGAACAGTAACAACAAGCACAAAGAAATTCTGCATTTTTTCAGAACTTCTCGCAATATGATAGGCTAAAGGATATCCTAGCAGCAAACAAATAACGGTTGTCTTAACTGCTATCACAATCGAACGCCAAAGGATCAATAAAAAGTCAGGGTCGGTAAAAAATTTGACATAATGATCCAAGGTAAACGAAAATGAAATGATACTATTTCCCTGCTCTGTAAAAGAGTATAATGCTATCAACAGCATTGGGAATACCAGCATCATTGCAGCCCATGCAATATATGGAACTGCCAAACTTGAAAAACGTTTCATCTAAAATACCATCCTTGACATAACATGAATATCTTCTGGGAAGAATGTCAAGCCGACCTCTTGGCCTTCTTCTGAATAGTCTGTTGTATGGATCTTAAATTCACGACCTGGAGTTGAGAAAGTAATCTGATATACTTCTCCCTCTTTGATATTTTCTGGGTCAAAATCATAATCTACACTAATGTCAATGCTTTCATCTTCATTGCTTAGTTTCCATCCTTGTGCATTTGCCCATGTTTTAATGTCTGTATCAAGTGTCTGTGACTCTAGAATTTCATCTACATTTCTAAAGAAATTGAACGCCATAATGGCTTCGTTTGCTTTTTCGTTCTTAACAAATGGTTGATTTACCACAAAAATAGTTCTCTCAATACTTGTCCCATCTGGTGTTGAAAAGACAACAGGATATTGTCCGATTTCTTCTTTCAGATCGCATGTAATATTTGCAATGGAGATATATTCATCTGTTTCCGTATCCCACGCCATAGCATTAGAACGAGCAATGATTTCCTTATCATCTAATTCATTTACATCTTCCAAATCCACATAGAAATTATTTGCATTGATTTTCTCTGTTCCATCTTCACTTGTAACTTCTCGATTACGAATCACACTCATATTTACAGTCACACTAGTACCAGGAACTGTTTCTACCATAATCTCGTAATGCACACCTTTGAACAGGACACTTAATACTTCACCTGTCATCTTTCCTTGTTCTACCGGCACAATATCAATATCTTCTGGGCGGATCACAATATCAACTTTTTCATTTTCCTTAAATCCAAAATCCACACAGTCAAATGTCTTATCGTCAAAACGGACTTTGTAATCTTCTACCATCGTTCCTACTAGGATATTGCTTTCTCCAATAAAGTTTGCGACATAACGATTCGCTGGTTCATTGTAAATCTCTTCTGGCGTTCCAACTTGTTGGATTTCTCCTTTTTGCATTACAACAATCTTATCTGACATCGTAAGTGCTTCTTCCTGATCATGTGTTACGAAAATAAATGTGATCCCAACTTCTTGTTGAATGCGTTTTAATTCATACTGCATCTCTTTACGAAGTTTTAAATCAAGTGCAGCCAATGGTTCATCCAGTAAAAGTACTTTTGGTTCATTTACAAGTGCTCTTGCAATGGCAACACGTTGCTGCTGTCCGCCTGATAGCAGAGTCGTATTTTTATTTTCATATCCTTCCAAGCCAATGAGTTTCAACATTTTCATAACTTTTTGGTCGATAACGTCTTTACTCATTTTTTTGATCTTCAAACCAAATGCGATATTTTCATACACACTCAAATGAGGAAACAATGCGTACTTTTGAAATACTGTGTTAAGTTCTCTTTCATAAGGTGGCTTATGACTGATTTCTTCTCCGTCGAACATCACACTTCCTTCGTCTGCATTTAAAAATCCACCTAAAATACGAAGCAACGTTGTTTTCCCACATCCACTTGGACCTAATAACGTTACAAATTCATTTTCATAAATATCTAGATTTATCCCTTTCAAAGTAATCTGCTTATCAAAACTTTTTGTAATATTACGAAATTCGATTAGTTTCTTTCTCTCCATCTCTCGTCCCTTTCCTAAAACATTGGTGGCGTTGTAATCCACAATATTTTTGATTCATTATTGGTATGATTATATAGATAATGGCCTTTGGAACCGTCTAAATAAAAGGTCTCTTGCGCCTTTAGTTTGTATTTTTTATTTCCTCTCACTAAAGTTACACTTCCTTTTAAAACATATCCAAATTCTTCACCGTGATGCGCCAGCATCTCATTACTCCTCTTATGAGGATATAAAGTCAAAAGAATTGGCTCCATCTCATTTTTTTGGGCATTTGGGATCACCCATTCAATCTTAAAGTCTTCCTGTTCATCTACGAAGAAATCCTGCTTCGCAAAGACAATCTTCTTCTCTTCCTCTTCTTTAAAAAACTCTGATAGATTCGTTCCAAGTGCTTCCAAAATATCATCCAGTGTAGCAATACTTGGTGTCGTAATATTATGCTCTACTTGTGACAAAAATCCTTTGGTAAGTTCACAGCGGGAAGCCAGATCCATCAAAGTCAAATCATTTTGCAGACGGAGTTCTTTTAACTTTTTTCCAATGTCCACCAGCACACCTCCTTTGTATCTTTATACTAAACTTTTTTTTCAAAATAACGTGACAGTACCATTATACATATCTGAGAGCAGATTGCAATAGGTTATCTTTCATCTTCTGGGTCGATCTTTAAAATATTTGGCACATCTGCACATGTTACACATCCACCACTAACATTTGCAGTAAATAACTCCTGTTCTTCCACTACTTCTGCAAACTTTAAGTCCAGATCACTTGCTTTCACACTATCCTGCGCTAAGAATAGATTGTGTTGCCCATTTTCATCAATACTTGGTTTTATAAAGCTTCCACCTTTGCTCATATAGGAATCCATTAATTTTACTAATTCTTCTGCGTTCATCTTATCATCATCCTCCTTTTACTTTCTTACAATTCTCTCATACTATCTTTTACATTCCTGCTACAGAATCAATTGGCAATGACATTACAATTCCTTGTGCATCACTATGCATTCCACAATGTTCTCCAATTCCTTTCATAATTTCTACCTTATGTTCTATATCAGAAAGAATCATTACAATCTCTTTTTCTTCTTTTGCATTCATTCCCCAAAATCCGGCAACTTCCTCATTGTCAATCTGGTGACTTCTTATTACAGTTCCCCCTTTTGCACCAAGTGGTCTGACTGCTTCCATAACATCTCCACTAAATCCTTGATTTACAATCGCTACAATTAATGCATGCTTATTTTCTGCCATAACTGTTTTTTCCTCCCCTTCTAAAGCAATCGCTTGATGCTCTTGACTTGCTTTCAATATACGAAGTATAAGACTATTCGCTCCGCTTAGTGGGATTGTAAAAGCAATTCCACTATTCACTGTATCAAGTCGTAAATCATTGTACAGTTTTTGCAGTACGCTTTCTGACATCTGTTTTGAAAGCATACTAAAAATAACACTTTTATCTATATTTCCAAGTCCCAACATATCTATGATTTCGCTTGATGCTGTTCCTTCAGCACTGAAGCGATATTGTAAAGACAATTCTTCATTTTTTAATATTTCTGTTGCCTTATCCGCAAGCTTTGGTGTTGTAACCAAGGCTAACAATTGAAAATGATCCATTTACATTTCCTCCTCCAAATCAATGATATCATCACTATCATCTGGTATATGAATATGTCCTGTGACTGCTTTCTGCCTCTTTTCTGTTTTCCATCGATATACTAATCCCATAAGCTGAATAGCAATTAATGGTGTTAAAGCTACCAACGCAACTACTCCAAACGCATCTGTCATAAGATTTCCACCGACAGCCTCACACACACCAATACTCAGTGGTAATAAAAAGGTTGAAGTCATCGGTCCACTTGCTACACCACCCGAGTCAAATGCAATCCCGACAAAAATGCTAGGTACCATTTTAGAAAGTATCAGTGCAATCATATATCCTGGAATAATGATCCAGTAAAATGGAATTCCTACCAAAATTCGAAGCATTGCTAGCCCTACACTGATAGCTACACCAGCTGACATACAACGATTCATCATCTTTACTGATATTGCTCCATTAGTAACAGCCTCAACTTGATGATTTAAAACTTGAATTGCAGGTTCTGCTTTTACAATATAATATCCAATTAGCATACCGATTGGTACTAAAATCCATCGGTGCGTAATTCCTGCCATTTCTTTCCCTAGATAAGAACCAACTGGAGCAAATCCTACATTTGCTCCGCACAAGAAAAGAACCAAGCCTAAATATGTGTAAGCAAATCCTATCATAATACGTATTGTCTGCCGTTTCTGGTATCGATTCGTCAATACTTGAAACAAAATAAATACGATCACAATTGGTAACAAGGACACAAAAACCTCTTTAGCATAAACAGGTAAGTCCTTCGCAAATACTCTTGCCACATCCTGGGTTGTAACTACGGTTGCCACATCCGTCAAACTATATGATGCTTCTGTTGGCTTATAAAAGCAGCCTAAGATCAGCACTGCCAGAATCGGGCCTACACTAGAAAGCGCAACTAAACCAAAGCTATCACTAGCGGTATCTCTGTCACTACATGCAGATGCCAGTCCGACACCAAGTGCCATAATAAATGGAACTGTCATGGGACCTGTTGTGACACCACCTGAGTCAAACGCAACCGCCATAAACTCTCTTGGTACAAACAACGAAATCAGAATCAATATACTATAAAATCCAATCAACACCCCTGACAGATTAATTTTGTATCGAATTCTCATGATTGCTAACGCCAGAAATAGCCCAACCCCTACTGCAATTGTTAAAATCAGCACGATGTTAGGAATAGACGGAACCTGCTCTGCTAAAACTTGTAAGTCTGGCTCTGATATAGTAATGATAACCCCCATCAGAAACCCTGTTAACACTACAAGCACTAACTGTTTCATTTTAGAAATCTGTACACCAATCCCCTCACCAAGCGGTGTCATAGACATTTCTGCCCCCAGTTGGAAAAATCCCATTCCGAAGATCAGCATTGCTGCACCTGTTAGGAACATCACAATGCTTCCTAGTTCCATTGGTACTAAAAACACACTAATAGTCAGTACAATACCTGTGATTGGAAGTACTGCTGCCAATGATTCTGTAATTTTTTCTTTTAATTTTTGATTCAATCTCACACCTGCCTTTACCCATTTTTATATATTTTTTCTATTTTATAAAATGCATAAAAGCATGTCAATTTGCACCGCTAAAATTTTACTAAAATTTTATTAACAAAAAGGGAAAGCAATTTCCTCGCTTTCCCTTACAGTCTATTCAGCTTTATTTAATGTATATTTCTTACGATATTCTTTAAAGTATGCACGATACTCTCCTGTATCACTTTCATGTACTTTTGAATTTTGAATATGAATATCTGTGTTCACATCCCCGTCTTGTTGTAATGCGATCATTACACTTGAGCAGTGCGCTGCAATACGTTTGAAGCAATTTAGAAGATCTGTAAATACAGCGCCTTCTTCCAATCCACATTCTCCATTTTTCAAACGTTTTACATGTTGCAATTTCATTTGATCACACAATCCTGTAATTACAACACCCAATGGAGCTACTTTTTGTGCTTCTTTTATATCATTTTTTTCAAATGCATCACAAGTAATATCGATTTCTTCACGTACCGCGTCCATAACTACGCTAAGCTCTTCCCAAGCATCTTCTGAAAAATTCGTATGATTATCATGCATCTCATCAGCTACATGTGCAATATACGAAGCATGATCTCCAATACGTTCAAAGTCATTGATTGTGTGTAAATATAAAGAAACTTGTGTTGTCTGTGCTGTGTCCATTTCGCGTTTTGTAAGTTTGACTAAATATTCTCCTAAACGGCTTTCGTATTTATCGATCAAATTCTCTTTACGTTGAATCTTATCAAACTTATCTTGCTGATAATCTTTTAGAAGATACAATGCTCTATATACATTCTTACGTAAATTCAGCGCCATTCCATTCATTGCACGATGACATTGTCCAATCGCTAATGCTGGATAATTGATCAAACGTTCTTCTAAAATATCAAAATCAGCTTCATCTGCTAATTCTTCTGCACTATCTTTTATCAAATAACAAACCAGCTTTTCAATTTTTGAAATAAATGGGAATAATACCATGATTGTTCCAAAACGTAATGCTGAATTTGTTAATGCAATACTAAATGGTGACATCACCATGTCCAAAAATGTAAAGTGTAACAACGCATTTCCAACATTGAATAAAATTGACCAAAGAATTAATCCAAACACGTCATTGATCAAATATACCAATGCAGTTCTCTTTCCATTTTTGTTAGCACCAATTGATGAAATCAATACAGGACATGCTGCACCTACACCAATCCCAAGAATAATTGGAAATGTACTTTCAAATGTTAAAAGACCTGTTACTGAAAGTGCTTGTAATACCCCAACTGTTGCTGAAGCACTTTGCAATACGGCTGTAAATAAAATACCAACTAATACACCCATGATCGGATTTGAAAACATCGTAAGCATTTTAATAAAAGTTGGATTTTCCTTTAATGGCGAAACGGCTCCACTCATCGTCTGCATACCCGTCATCAAAATTGCAAAACCGAGCATGATATTTCCGACATTTTTATGTACAGTCCGTTTCCCAAACATGCGTAAAATAATACCGATAACTGCTACAACTGCTGAAATTGTTGCTGTTGAAAGTAAACTTGCGATTCCATTTGACCCTTGAATGTAAGAAAGACAAAGGACCCATCCTGTAATACTTGTCCCAATATTGGCACCCATAACAATCCCAATTGCTTGTCTCAGCTTCATCATACCTGAGTTAACAAAACCAATTACCATAACTGTTGTTGCAGAAGAAGACTGGATAACACTTGTTACACCTGTTCCAAGTGCAAGTCCTTTTAATGGCGTATTCGTCATACGATACAAAAATGCCTCTAACTTGTTGCCTGCAACTGACTTCAATCCATCACCCATCAGTGACATTCCAAACAGGAACAATGCCACTCCACTAAGCAGTGATAAAATCATCGAAATAATTTCCATAATGATTCTCCTTTAATATCTCATACTTTCATTTTTGTAGAAGAGATCTCTTTTGTAATTTACTTATTTTATTTTGTTGACCTTTTCAGTATGCCACATTGATTGCATAATTACAAATATATTTTTATAAAATCTAATATTTCTATTTCAAAAGGCATTAATAAAAATATGGTATATATGATATAACTGGCAATTGCACCTATGGTAATCGGGTTCCAGCAAATCATTGGATCATAAAGCATATTGGTTACTCCTGCGTTATAAGCAATATAAGTCAGCATGATACAAAAGACCAGAGCAATCGTAATCCCTCTGTCTTCATCATCAAAACGATAAATAGAAAACGCAGTTCTTCCTTTCAATGAATATCCCCTTGCTTTCATGGAAGATGCACACTCCACCCATTGTTCGATAACCCAAGTTATGATGATAGAACCGATTTCTATGTAATGGAAAAATCTTTGCACTATATTTCCTTGGTCAATCCCCTTACCCATTCCATGACGTGCTGCACTAATTTTCTGCACCTGTTGTTTTATCCTTGGCACACTTCTCAGCAAAATACTGAGGAATAAAGATAGATTTGGTGAAATCCTGCCAAGCAGATAAACGACTTTGTCAGCAGTTACAATTGCAAATACACATGACAGTTCCATTAAAACAGTGGCAATTTTTATTCCCAGAACCAAACCATATACGATAGATTCTAAGGTGATCCAATTACCAATTCGATTCTGCCACAAATTTGTCACTCCAAAATGATGATAAGATGCATACCATACGGTATATAACAGCAAGCCCGGAATCAGACAGCTATTAAAAACTATCGCACGACGTCCATTTAATTTTACCGACCAGACAAATGACACAACATAGGCAATCCCCATAAAAACAGGATGATCAAATGTAATGGTGCAAGTAATTGCTGCCGTAAAATAAAGAAACTGAATAATTGGATGGTAACTTTCAAACTTCATATCCAGCTATTCCTCCAGCATTCCGTATTTTACTTTGATTCGATTCAATTTATCCATCATCGGTCTACATAATACAAACAAAGTTGCCGCTGTTGCTACGCCATGAATGACATTGATTGGAAATCCAGACGCAAAAATCGAACTTACCCATTCTTTATTGATTTCACTCCCCATAGTAAATACAGAGCATAGATCCAGAATCGGTCCAACAATGAATACAATTTCTAAGAATCCTAAAATTGGAGTCCATATTTTTTGGCGTAGATTTCTCTCTCCCATAACTCCCCAACGGTAAAATATGCCTGCTAAAAAGCCCGCTACTCCATATGCGAACATTTGCCATGGTGTCCACATACCTTGTCCAAACATAAAGTTACTGACAAACGCACTGATAACACCTGTTAAAAATCCAGCCTCCGCACCAAATGCCATTCCTGTGATCATAATAATTCCTGCCATTGGTTTAAAATGTGGAATCATAGAAAATGCAGCTCTCGATGCAACTGCAATAGCTGAAAGTACTGCTAAGGTAACAACTTCACGCGCCTGTGGTTTTTTCTTTTCAAATCGAATGCAAAAAGGGACGATTGCCATGAAAATAACTGCTAAGGAAATCAGATAAAACTTCTTTACTCCAAATCTTTGAAACAAAAGCAACGTCACTGGAATTCCAGCCAGCATTATGATTCTTCCTATTAACTTTTTTATTTGTTTTGTTGACATAACTCAATCACATCCTCATTTGTAATAGCATTTTCAAAAACATGACGACTCATACGATTTGCCGCAGTCGTATAGAAACTATTTTGCGAAAAGAATCGATTTGGCGTATTTGTTGTAATGATTCCGCCATCGAAAAACATGCTAACCATATCTGCATATTTTGCGCAAAATTCCACATCATGAGAAACCATAATGATCGTAACACCTTGTTTTTTTAATTTTTGTAAAATTTTTGCAAATTTTAATTTAAAGAAATTGTCAATTCCTTTTGTTGGCTCATCCATCAGCAATATCTTTGGTTTCGTCAAAAGAACCTTCGCAAGTGCAGCTCTCTGCTGTTCACCGCCAGATAGGTCATATGGATGACTTTCCAGCAAATGTTCAATCTCACATATTTCTGCTACGCTTTGTACTTGTTCTTCTATTTCTGCTGATTTCCCTGTAAGCATTTCTTTCAAGTCTTCTCGTACAGTTTTCTTTACAAAAAGACTCTGTGGATCTTGTGGAAGCATGGTCAGCATACCTTGGAACAATTCGCAACCACGATATTTCTCCACTGCCTTTCCATTAACGAAAACTTTTCCACGATATGGCTTACAGATATTGCAAATTGCTTTTAGTGTCGTAGATTTTCCTGTTCCATTTCCACCTACAATTGCAAAAATCTGCTCTTTCGGTACTTTGAAAGAAGTACTTTTTAAGATATCTGGTGCATCTTTTTCGTAGCGGAACCACACTTCTTTTAATTCGACTGCTGGATCCTTCACCTCTTCCTCCAGCAATTCTTTTTTATCAGCAATAGAAGTAATTTTAGGTTTTTTCTCTGCATATATTTGATCCAGCCATTCTGCCCCTTCTCTCACTGTCAATGGACATTTGCGTTGCCCTGAAACACCATAATAAATCTGCACTGGTGTTGGCATGGCAGCAAACATCTTATTGTTCTGTGTTTTTAAAAATGCACCGATTTTGCGTGGTTCATCATCGGCAATAATGCTTCCGTTTTCCATAACCACAACTTTATCCGATGCATAAAAAATATCTTCTAAACGATGTTCTGTAATAATAATGGTCGTTCGTAATTCTCGATTGATTTTACGAACAGTATTCATAAAATCAGAAGCCGCAATTGGATCTAATTGACTTGTTGGCTCATCCAAAATCAGTACGCTAGGCTGCATTGCCATGATAGATGCTAAATTCAAAAGCTGCTTTTGTCCTCCCGATAAATCGGCTACATTTTTGCGAAACCACCCTTGGATTCCAAAGTAACTTGCCATTTCTGCAACTCTTAAACGAATGGTTTTCTGGTCTACCCCTAAACTTTCCAGTCCGAATGCCAGTTCATGCCACACCTTGTCTGTCACAATCTGACTATCTGGATTCTGCATTACATATCCAATCTGAGAAGATTGAGTTCTGAGATCCACATCACGAAGCGGTTTCCCATCAAATAAAATTTCTCCCGTCATATTGCCATGAGGCGTTAATACACTTTTTAAATGTTTCAACAAAGTTGTTTTCCCACTTCCACTTTGTCCACAAATTGTTACATACTGTCCACGTTCTATTTTCAAATTCACATGAGACAAAGTCGGTCTATCTGGTGTTGTTGGATAAGAAAAACTTAAATCTTTGATCTCAAAATGTTCCATACAATGTCCTCCCAAATATTTATCACTGTTGGTATTGCTAAAAAAATTATGTAAAAGATCATACCAATGATGGTATATCTATTCTTTTCTATCGAAATTGTTGGAAGGAACTCTGCACTTGTTCCCCCACACCCGGTACATACAAATACTACTCCGATGCATAGCATCATAAAAATCAATAATAGTTGATCTCTTTTTTCCCATCGGTAAAGAGAAAAACTCGTTCTTTTTCCACAGCCATATCCTCGACTGCGCATACTATCTGCAGTAATGATTCCTCCTTCTAATGCCCAAGAAGTCAACGCAGATATCATTGTCAGACCATGTTCTGCCTGTTCTCGTTTTGTACCATTATTTATGGATTTCCCAACACATTTTCTCGCACTGCTGATTTTCAATATTTGTTTTTCATAAGTTGGCACAAATCTTAAAACCATTGTGAGAACAAATGCCAAGGATGGAACCCATTTGCCAAACATATATAAAAACTTATCACTTGTCATCACTGCATTATAACAGGCAAACCAATTCATCACAGATAGAAAGAGTGCTGCCAGTACTACACCATAGAGGAGTGACTCTAACGTGAATGGTCTTTCCCCAAAATAAGTAAACAGAATGGTTTCTCCCTTTGTATTAAACAATGGATTCATTACGGATAAAAGCAAAAAGAAAGGCAACATGCTAAGGATATATCTTATCCCTGCACTGCCTTTGATCGTAATATAATATAGCATAGAAAGTATCAGCGAACATGCTAAATACATTGGATGCATTAGGAGCATTCCAAAAAGAAATGCTCCTATAAAAAATATGAAGTTGATTATCGGATGATAAGTTGAAAATGTATCTTCTATTTTTTTCATAAGCTCAACCCCTATGTTTCTTATTCATTACCACATGTGTAAGTCCACACGATTTTATCTCCACTAGATAGTTCATAACTAGAACATCCATAATTCGGAAAAGTTCCATTTACCTTATATTTCCATCCAGAACTCTTTCCACAATCAAATTCATAAAGATTGTGAATTCCTTCTATGTAATAACTTCCATATACAGGACTATACGAATACTCCAGCTGAATGCCTGCTGTTTTACACGCTCGCACTAATACATCAAAAACAGTTTCACCTTCACTAAA
Organism: uncultured Faecalimonas sp.; assembly: GCA_964440185.1. Lineage (GTDB taxonomy): Bacteria > Bacillota > Clostridia > Lachnospirales > Lachnospiraceae > Faecalimonas. Next base: position 34,395 of record CAYTRJ010000001.1, read on the forward strand.
TTCCATTGTTTTAGTACTTAAAATAGAACCATTTGCTGGAACACAGCTTTCTTTCCCTGCCGTTAACTGATCCATATGACTGAGTATCGATTCACAGGAAATGGATATCGTACATGTCTTTTTCTCAGGAACTGGGTCTGGCGCTGGTGTTGCTTCTGGTGTTGTCGGCTTTGTTGAAGGTGTCGTCGGCTTTGTTGAAGGTGTCGTCGCCGGATTTTCCTGTGATTCTTTTGAAGGTGCTTCTGAAGATGTGTCTTCTGTCTTCCCAGAAGATATTACAGAAGATGTGTCTTCCTGCACATTAGAATCCACTGTTTCCTCATTCAATTCATTCGCAGCTACATCTCCCATCTCTGGAATATCTGCTTTGCCTTCCTCAATATCCACATCTGAATTGCTTGTTTCCTGTACAATCACAGCCTCTTCTTTTTGTGATGCACTGTTATTCCCACGCATTGCAGAAGCACCGAACACTCCCCCTAAAACGATCAGTGCAATTACAGCTGTCATAACAATATTAGATTTTTTTCTAAAAAATCTTTTTAGAGTTTCCATATCATCCCTCTTATGCTTGTTTTTTCTTCTTATAAATCATTACGCAAACTGCCATCCCAGCAATTGCCATCACAAGGATACACATCATCATTGGAGCGGAATCTCCTGTTGCTACAGATGTACTTGTTTCCTTATCTGCTTTATTATTATTGTTTGTATTATTATTTGTTGTTGGTGTTGAAGTTGATGGTGTTGAATCCACTTGTTTTTCACTGCAAACAATGTTACAAATTGCAGGAACTAGCACTTCTTCTTTTCCACTTGCAACTAAATAATAGTTTCCAGCTTCTGCAAATGTAATTTCATATTTTCCATCTGCTTTTTCAGCAATTGTGTACTTTGCTGTATCTACTACAGAACCGTCTTTGTAAACTTGGAAAGCGGCTCCTTTGCATCCTGAAAATACAGTATTCCAATCTGCATCATATCCTGCTTTTTCTAATGAAACTGTTAATGCATTTCCTTCTACAATTGCATATTCATTGGAATCAAAACAACTATATGCATCTGACCATCCTACTTGATCTTGATAAACAAATGCAGTTACATAATCACCTTCTGTTACTTCATCTGTTAAACTCCAACAAGATGTGTTATTTTTCCAGTAACCAAATGCACCACTTACATCACCCCATAATTTCATGAGACTTAGACCATATGCTGTATTTTCACTTTGATATCCTTCTGCTGCACCACCTGTGTAGAATGTTTCATGTGCTGCGTAAAGAACTTCATCTACATCCATATGACCATCTTTGTTACGGTCGATTACATTTACCGATTGTTGCATAACCACAACATTTCCTTCATCCGAAATCGTTACATAAACATCAATTGGATCAGCTGCATTTGTAGATTCACCTGGATTTTCGCCTGGGTTTTCATCTGTTCCATCATCTTTGTAAAGATATCCTGTTGTCGCAAAATCCCAATAAGAAACATTGTCTTTCATTGCCTTGCGATATCCATCTAATGCTTGCATCACTTGCCAAGTAGCTAATGTATTAGAATATTTATCACCAATCTGATAGCAGAATCCATTTTCTGTCTGATAGTCTTTTAAACGTGTAATCATATTTTTGTCTGCAGTTCCAAATCCTTGTGATTCATCTGTCACATCGATTTTCAATGCAGCAAGTGCTAAAAGAACTTGAGCTGTAGCACAAGAATCGCTAGAATCGCTAGAATAGCCATAATCACATTCTTCTGTTAACTCATTTTTCAAATATGTTAACGCCTTTTCAATTACTGGAGCTACATTTTCTTCATTTTTATATGGTGCAAGTGCTTGTAAAGCCATTGCTGTCATATCAGCGCTTACCCTGTTTGCTGACCATCCGAATCCACCACTTGTTTCATCTTGGAATTTGAATAATTCTGTGATAATAGATTCTCGATTCCATTTTGCATCTTCTGGAATGCTTGTATTTCTTGCATCCAATGCCAAAAGAGCATACGCTAATTCATTTGCACCATCACCTAGTTTTTCACTATTATAAAGCATTTCCGCTAAGTTCACACCATCTACATTTGTAATGTCTTTTCCCATAGCTGAAAGTGCAAGCGCTGTACGTGCGATATCTGTTGGTTTTTGCGTTGCTTCCCATGTTTTTACTTTATCTACTACAGATGTATAGTAATTATCAAGAAGTGTTTGATCAATGGATTTTCCTGCACGAAGCATCGTCTGAACAAACCATTCGCTTCCATATTGCAAACCTTTCTGGATTTCAGCTGTCAAATATTCATCAGCACATACAATTCCTTCGCTGACAATAGTCCAAATATCTTCTTCCTTTTGACTAACAATTCCTTGCTCTGCTGTTGCTGCTTGTGCAGAAACCGGAATTGCTGTGAGTACCATTAATGCACAAAGCAAAAATGATAACATTCGTTTTCTTAGTTTCATTTCATCTTTCCTCCTTATTTTGTATTTGCATAATGCCGCATAAAACAACGAGAAATACATGTTAAAAACTTATTTTTCTACACAAAATAAAAACCATGACAGATATACTTATCTGCCACGGCCATATTCGCGTTCAGTTTCCTTGTATGAAAAATAAACATGCCCATATGTATTTTCATATATATTTGCCCAGACATCCTACCTTCACACTGTATCTCACTCATTATAGGTCTTCCGACTCGTGCAATGTGAAATAATTCTTATCTCGCGTCTGCCATTCAACCTTCTCAGAAATATCATCTCCAATGGCTGACTCACGTCACAAATGGCATCCTCTTGCACTTACGGCACTTGGCTGTGTTCCGGACTCCAACCGGATTCCCTCATTCTTGCGCCTGCCCTGTCAGGCAGTCTTCACGCAAAATCATAATGCAGTATTATTCAATTTACAGGTAGATTGTATCACTGCTATTTTAGTTTTTCAATAGCTTATTAAAGAAGATTCACTGAAAAAATAGCAACCCCTATTAAAATCAAAATCACACCAGTCGCTCGATTTAATGTTGCTGGTTTTGATTTATTCGCAATTTTTGCAGCTACTCTTGCCCATAAAAGTGTTGATAACACGCAAATGATCAAACAACCAATGTTTGGCATCCCGTCAATTGCAAAATGGCTAATAGCACCTGTCAACGCAGTAAATGTCATAACAAACACACTTGTTCCAACAGCTGTTTTTAGTTCATATTGTAATACCGTTGTTAATACAAGAAGCATCATCATTCCGCCTCCCGCACCAATAAATCCACAAATAAATCCTATCATCACTCCGCAAAGAATCGATTTTATGATCTTTTCTTTTGTATCCATTGCATTCATTTTTTCTTGTGTTGTCATAACTGGTTTTACCAAAAACTTCACACCTAATATCATCGTCATAAAAACAGAGAAATTTCCCATTGTTGAATTTGGAACAAGACTAGCGACACCACTTCCAATAAAAGTAAAAATAAGTACGGTCACCATCATTACCATTCCATTTTTGATATCTAGGTTTTTATTTTTCCCATATGTGTATGCACTCACACCGCTTGCTAATACATCACTTGCGAGTGCGATTCCTACTGCTTCATATGCTGGCATTCCCAAAAATGTAATCAAAATCGGACTAATTGCTGCAGCTGCACTCATTCCTGCAAATCCTGTTCCTAATCCAGCTCCAATCCCAGCAATAAAACAAACAATAAATTCATATAAACTCATATTACTTCTCCTGTACAAATAATTTCATGTTATCGACTAATGTCGCCATATTTTTTTTCATCATTTTCTTCTGTTCCTCTGTAAAGCCACGTAGCATTACATCAAAAAACAGTTCCTGTGCATTTTTCCCATCTTCAATGATTGGTCTTGCTGAATCATCGAGCACCAAATGAAACGTCCTCCGATCATTGTTTTTGTAAGTTCTGCTCAAATACCCTTTTTTCTCTAATGCTGTTATGGAAACGGACACTTGCGATTTCACAATATATCTTTTTTCAACAATATCTGTTGCTCTGTCAAATTCCGGATTGTTTGCCAAAAAAAGTAACACATCTAATTCTGCTGTTGTCATATTATACTTTGAGCAGACAGGAAGAATCGCCTTTGTATAGCTTTCCTTTACTAACGGAATAAAATCCACTAATTTGTTCATCTGTCTAGCACCTCCTTTGTTCCATTTAGAACTGTTCGCATTCGAACATTATATACGTTTCATTAGACTATGTCAAGGATGAGAGCCATTAAAATAAGCGCACAAACGGACATCATTATCCGTTTGTACGCTTTTTATCAATTCTATTTAAGATGAGAAGAACTCCTGTTGCCATCACAAGAGCAAACCACACTAAAATATTTGTATTATCACCAGATTGTGGAACATCTGTATCCGTTGTATCATTAGGTGACGCTGGATTTTTCGTTTCTCCAATATAAGTATTTAGAAGATCAAATCCCATTATCTGCTTTTCATAGTTTTCCACTTTAGCTTCATCTATTGTATAGATGATTTCATTTCCACTTTTATCAAATTGTGGCATTTCAAAACGATATTCCCAATCCTCACTTGCTGTTACCAGTCGTTGTGCTGCAAGTTTACCATTTGCATAAAGATATACAACAATGGAAGTTGGTTGTGAATTTTCAGGATTATCTCCATGTACCCATTTTATCGAACCATGGATTTGAATTGTTTTGACCGTTTCTGGTTCATATGTGTTTATAAAAATGATACTCTCACTTTTATTCTCATTTTTCATAATCATTGTTTCATAGGAAAGCATATGATTCGTTTCCGTTACCGTAAATGTTACCGTATATACTGCAGTATCATATTTCCAATCATTTTTGCCACCATTTAACTCAGAAACAGAATAAACGTAAGTCCCAGGTTCTGTAAAAGTAATGTTCCCAATTTCAAACTCACCTTCACCTGCATATTTCAACCTTTTCTGGTTCCCCACAGAATCGCTTGGCATAGGTGCTTCCTGCGTTCCCTCAAACACATATTCAAATTCTGTTCTAGGTGCATCTTTGCCTTCAACAACCTTTGTGATTGTCGGAAGCTCCACTTCAAGCGGTGCAATATAGATATTCGTAATATCATATCCATTGTAAGAAACTCGATAATTCTTTAGCGGCATTTCGACAATGGTATATTCTGCCTCACTACCATCTGCATTATATTTCGGTGCAATAAAAGTATACTGCCATACTCCCTCTTCATTTGGTGTTACTACTTTTTCTTCCAACAATAACTCATCATTTTTTAACTGTAAAGTAATGGAATCTGGCAGAACAATGTTGGTATATTCTCCCATATTCCAAGTTATTGTTCCATTCATTTCTATACGAGGTACACCGATGTAAGTGTTGACAACTGTAACGTCAATAGGAAGTTCTGTTGCAGTCCCTGTCCCGTTTACAATACTTTGTGCTAATCCATCTGAAATATAGTCCTTTTCACACACCTCATATGTTGCACCAACCGGAATTTCAAAGCTTTTACTTTCGTCTGCCTTTAAAGTGAACTCTGTTGATTCTCCATTTACCGTCAAAATCATATCGAATTCTTTTTGCCTGTCTGATTCAAGTATTTCACCATCAAGTTGTTTCGTAACAGTAAGCGTGGTTGTTTTATCCGTAGGCAAAGGCATTGTATTATAATTACTAATAAAGTGTGCGATAGATACGTCCTCAGTAACATTCCCTCGATTAGCAGTGCTTTCAGTAATATAATTCCCATTTACTGCCTCAGTAACTGTATAAAGTAAGCCGATTGGCAAGTCTTCAAACACTGCTGTCTGTCCATGACAAAGTTGCAGTGTACTGCCACTTGTAATCTGTTGTTTCTCTCCACCGTCAATCTGATATTCATAACTGCCGCCATCCGAAAAGGTTACGGTAAAACTAAATGCAATCTTTTTCTGGTCATCCGTTAAAGGAGACTCGTCCTCATTTCTTACTGTTTTGCGTATTTGCAGATTACCGTACAGTTGAATATTATTGACCTTTACAGTCACCGCTTCATCTTCCTCCGTAACATCAAACGGATACTTCGTAATTTGATTACCTTCTTCATCCGTATCGTAGGTATAACCGATAGCAGGTTCCGCTTGTTCAAAGTAGTAACTGCCAAATGGTAAATATAAACTGATTTTCCCATTTTTATCTGTAATATATCTGCCGCCCACTTGCGTTCCGTTTGCTTTATAGAGATAGAACGCAGTACTTCCAACGGCTGAATTTCTCTGCTTTTCATAGCTTCTAAGTTCCAACTCAACAAGTACAAGTTTTGGTTTTTCACCATAAATATTAGCGGTCGCTTGCTGTTCACTGTTCCAAGCATAGGTTTGACTTATTCCAGCTAAAAGTAATACAGTACCAAAAAACATCAAAAATTTTAATACAAACTGTTTTATCGGTTACACCTCCTTTTCTTTATTTTCCATATTGTTATATTGTAGTTCTCTAGTCTGCTGTTTCCCCAACAATAACACCGATTGTCTTCAGCAATTCAAGTGCATTTGCACTAGGGACAGTACCTGCAGAGGTATCATAAAAACCAGTGCCTTCCTCTGCACCAATATCATTATACGTAATAAACTGTGCAACAACATTAACTGCATAGTACCAATCATCATTTATAATTTCTTCGGTACGGCTCAGTCTATCAAGCAAAAGTCCTGTTGCAGTATCTGGATCAATTGGAGCTGCCCAATATGCCCAGCCATCATTGTCGTATACCCAAAAATTCCCAGTATTCTTACCTCCCGCAATCCATTGTTCCATTGAAATAACAGATGCTTCCGGTGTTGCAACTGCGATATGTGTTTCTTCCAGTTTCTTTGTTACCGTTTCACCATTTTCATTCTGACCTGCATAAGTTGCCTCTGCAGTTTTATCCTGACCAATCGTATACTTTGTATAGTCTTTAAAACCTTCCTTGAAGGTTCCATTCATATCTGCTTCAAGACTATTCATATCCTTGTTAAAGGTAGGCATATAAACAGTTTTACCACCAAAAGACATATCAAAATATGTTCTATAAGCACTTGTAGTATCATTGTACTTGTAAGTTACCCATGTGCTTTTGTCAGCAAGTTTTGTGCCTGTAACTAGAGGGATTGCATTATTAAGATCTGCTGTCTCATTCCCTGCGCCTGTACCAATTTCCATATATTCATCAATGCGAATACGTGCAAACACCTGAACACCATTGTTGATACGGGAAGTAAAGTTTTCTGCATACACATCTTTGTCATAGGTCATAACTGCATTATCTGTGTCTGTAATTTCAACGAAATCAGAATGAAGTCGTCCACCCGGGTTAACCGTTCCAGAAATTTCATTGAGAGCTGTCTGGCTGATTGACTGCCATGCAAACGTACCTCCAAACAGTATTGCTAGCGTGGTCACACCTGCAATAGCGGCTAATGCCTTTTTCTTTTTGTTTGCCATTTCTTTTTTCCTTTCATTTCGTGTGGTAGATCCTGTTGTTTTTTGTAGCTAGGACATATTCAAAAATTCGTTTTCGTCACGCTATTCCTCAGTAGAATCTGGTACGTTAACACCGATTGCTTTAAGTAATTCAAGTGCATTTTTGCTAGGAGCAGGACCTGCGTCTGTATCATAGAAACCTGTATTATCATCTTTTCCAAGGTCATCTGCAGTAATAAACTGTGCTGTGACTTCGATTGCATAATAGTAGCCATCGTTCACTCCGTCTTTCATGCTGATTCCATCAAGTAGTAAACCTGTAGCGGTATCTGGGTCAATTACATTTGCCCAATAGCACCAACCATCTGTATCATATACCCAGTAATTGCCAGGATTGGATCCCTCAGCTATCCATTGTTCCATGCTAATAAGTGTTGCTGATAGAGTTGATTTTGCGTTATGAGTTTCTTCGTTCTCTATTACGCCATCATCATCAACGTTATTTGTGTCGTTGTCGTATACGGCATTAGCTGTTTTTTCAGTAATCACTGCATAGTCTACATAGTCTTCATAATTCTCTGCATAAGTACCATTGATATCTGCCTTTAAGCTATCTTTGTTCTTATTGAAAGTAGGCATATATTGAGTTGATCCTCCAGTTACCCATGTCCAGTACCCGTCAGTTGCATTTTCTTCACCAAACTTATGAGTTATATAAGTTGAAGTATCACCTTTCGTAGCTCCTTTCGTAATTACCGTTGTTTTTTCTGCAGGAGTACCCCCATTCATAATAATTTCAAAATACTCGTCAAGACGTACACGCGCGAAGATAGGCTCGTCCGCAAAATTTTCTACATAGACATCCTTATTTGTTCCATCAAAGTCATCGTGTAATCTTCCACCCGGATTACATGTCTCACTTTTTTCATTCAATGCTACCTGACTGATACTCTGCCATGCAAAGGTTCCTCCAAGCAATAATGTCCCTGCAACAGTAAGTGCAATAACACTTGTTAATTTTTTCTTGTTGTTTCTCATCATTTTCACTTTCCTTTCTTTTGTCTCTCTGCTTTACGCACGAAAACAATTTTTAATTTATAGTCTTTTCAAATCTTTTGGCATTCCATTGCAGAAAAGCCAAAAGAGCAACTATAACAACTACAACAAATAATAAATATGGCCAGTTCCCCGTTATGTAAGTCACAATGACTCCCGTTATTTTGCTACAAAAAACAACACGACCTACTACGTTACATGCAGCAACAATATCTTTATCCGGATTAGCGTTCATAATTCCTTGTGTTTCGAATCCTCTTTCTCCTGTATTCGCATAATTTTCAGTAATTCCAATAATACGGTGAGTAACTGACACGCTTTCACCCGTCATAAAAGTTATATCATCACCAATTTTCAATCTGTCTGCATCTGTCGACTTTGTTATGATAAGCGATCCTTTCGGATATACATCTTCCATAGAGCCGCTAAGCACCGTCATAGCCGAATAGCCACCTATCAAAATCGGTTGACCATTGCTGGTGCTGCGCAGTAAAAAAGCACCGAACACCATTACAATGATAATACCATAAAATAGGATATTGCTTAGAATTTTTTTTACCTTTTTTCCCTTTTGTTCCGGCAGTGAATGTTCATTTTCTATCTGATGACGTAAAAAGTGAACTTCCTCTGTCAGTTCTTTTATTTGCATATCCAATTTCATTAATTCTTTTTCGAAATCCTTTTCCTGCAGCACCAACACCACCTTTCACATCTTCTTATTTAATAACGTCCATATAATTTCATTTTATTACATAATCGTTTTGCTAATTCTGGCGTAAACACACCTGCATTCGCTCGCCAGCACCAGTTGCTTCCAACTGTTGATGGTTTATTCATGCGAGCCTCACTTCCAAGCCCTAAGATATCTTGTGCTTGTACCACTGTAAGATCTGCTACGCTTTCCCACAGTGCTTCCATCATACGCCAATTCCATTCTGTTTCGCCTTCGATTCGAAGATATTCCAGTGCGTGTGCTCTGTCATTTTCGTCTACATCTTGGAACCATCCCAAGATAGTGTCATTATCATGTGTACCTGCATACGCAACACAATTTCTAACATAATTGTGTGGTAAATACTCATTTCCACTTGCATCTCTGCTGTCAAATGCAAATTCCAATACTTTCATTCCTGGAAAACCACTATCAGCTAAAAGTTGTTTTACAGAATCTGTAAGATATCCCAAATCTTCTGCAATGATTGGTTGTCTTCCAATTGCTTTTTCTACGGCACAGAACAACTTCATTCCTGGTCCTTGTTTCCAATAACCATTTTTTGCTGTGGTATCTCCAAATGGGATTGCATAGTAACTATCAAATCCTCTGAAATGGTCGATTCGAAGCACATCATATACTTGACATAAGTAATGAATACGAGCTACCCACCATTCATAGTCGTTTGTCTCCATATAATCCCAATCATAAAGCGGATTTCCCCATAACTGACCATCTGCTGAAAATCCATCCGGTGGACATCCTGCAACTTCCTTTGGCACCTTATTTTCATCTAACTGGAATAACTCTGGTCTTGACCATGTATCTACACTATCAAGTGATACGTAGATTGGCAGATCTCCAATAATAGAAATACCTTTCTCATTTGCATAGGATTTCAAATTTTTCCATTGAGCAAAGAATAAGTATTGAACTACTTTCCAAAATAAAATATTTTCTTTGTATTTTTCTTCTGCCTCTTGTAATGCTTTTTCTTCTCGATTGCGAATTGGCTTCTCCCACTCATTCCATGGCATGCCGTTATTTGCATCTTTCAGTGCCATGAATAATGCAAAATCCGATAGCCATGTTGCATTTTCTTTACAAAAGCTTTCAAAATCTGCTGGTGGATTTTCTAAAAACTTTGTTGCCGCTTTACGGAGCACTGGATAACGTTTCTCATACAGAGCACCATAATTAACACATTCTGGTGCAGATTGCCAATCAATATTTACATAATCTTCTTTTTCCAGCAATCCCTGATCTTCCAATTCATCTAAATCAATAAAATATGGGTTCCCTGCAAATGTTGAATAAGACTGATATGGTGAATCTCCATAACTCGTCGGACATATCGGTAATAATTGCCAACATTTTTGTCCGCTCATCTGCAAGAAATCCACGAATTCATAAGCTGTTTTTCCCATTGTTCCAATCCCATATGGAGATGGAAGTGAAGAAAGATGCATTAAAATTCCGCTTTTTCTCAAAACGTTCACGCTCCTTCTAGATTACTTTTTATTTTCGTAATGTTTGCGTGCTTTCTCCTTCCAATAATTCAAATGGAACATTCATTTGAACAGAAGTTTTATTCTGCGTAATACATTCAAATAAAATGTCAACACATTTTTCTGCAATACAAACACCTGGTTGTCTAATTGTTGTTAATTTCGGAACTACATATTGTCCCATTTCAATCCCGTCGAATCCAACAACAGAAATATCTTCTGGAACTCGTAGTCCTCGGTCTTTGGCAGCTCGGATTGCTCCAAGTGCTGTCACGTCTGACATTGCAAACACCGCTGTAAGATCTGGCTTTTTATCCAAAAGTTCCTGCATCGCATCATAACCACTTTCCACAGTAAAATACGAACAGCTAAATTGTTTTTCTGGATCAAATGCAATCTTATGTTCTGAAAATGCACATAAGCATCCTTCATAACGTGCTCTTGCAGGGTTGGAATATTTCATTTCCCCACCAAGGATTCCAATCTGTGTATGCCCTAGGGAGATCAAATGCTCGATAGCCGTCTTTGCAGCAATTCCATCCTCAATACAAACACTTGATAAATTTTCGAAAGATAGACCTTCCGAAGAATTTGTTACCATAACACAAGGAACTCTCACTGCTCCAAAACGTTCTCTGAAATTTTCCTTGTTACTTCCAAGGAAAAGAATTCCTTGTGGCTGACGTTCTTTACATACTTGGATCGCTTGTTCCACTTCATGTTCATCTTCTCGAATGTAATAGATCAAAGATGCATATCCACTTTCTTTGATCAAATTTTGAAGTGTTTCCACCAATGCTGCGAACAACATATTCTTTGTCCCTTTTACTATGATCGCTATCCCATTATTCGATTGCTGCTTCAAATGTTTCGCATTACTATTCAAACGAAAGTGGTATTTTTCAACCACTTCCATTACTTTTTTCCTAGCTTCTTCTGAAACACCTGGATGATTATTTAAAACTCTCGATACAGTGCCTACTGCATATCCCGATTCTCTTGCAATATCTTTAATTGTCATTTGTACTAACCTTTTACAGCTCCTGCTGCAACACCTTTTATAATATATTTTTGACAGAATAAATATAACACAATTACAGGAATAATGCTAAGCATAATAATCGCCATTGTAGCTCCAAGGTCAACTGTACCATAACTTCCCTTTAAGTATTGTACATGAATTGGGATTGTCATATATTTTGTTCTATCTAATACAAGGTATGGAAGTAAGTAGTCATTCCAGATCCACATAACTTCAAGTACACCTACTGAGATCAAAATAGATTTCAACATAGGGAATACAACACGGAAATATGTTGCAATCGCACCACATCCATCAATTGCCGCAGCTTCTTCAATTTCTAGTGGAATCCCTTTAATAAATCCAGTAAACATAAATACTGCAAGTCCTGCTCCAAATCCTAAATAGATAATTGGAATAGTCCATGGTGTATTTAGTTTTAGCTTATCTGCAGTTGATGATAATGTAAACATAACCATTTGGAATGGTACGATCATTGAGAAAATACATAAGTAATAAACGATTTTTGAAATAAGATCATTTACACGTACGATATACCATGCTGCCATTGATGTACAGATTAAAATTAATGCTGTTCCTGCAAATGTAATGAAAAAGCTGTAAAACGCTGATTTCAAAAATGGATAGTTTCCAAATGTCATCCCTTTGATATAGTTTGCTAATCCCATGAAAGATTCTTCATTTGGCAAAGCAAATGGATCTAAGTTTACAAACGAGTTTTCCTTCAAGGAGTTAATAAATACTGCCACGATTGGAAATACATAAACCAAACTTATAATTGCGAATACAACTGTAAGCATTTTGTTTCCTAAACTTCTTTTTTGTTTCATTATGCCTGTACCTCCTTATCACGTGTGAATTTAAGTTGTGCCAATGAAAGCACTGCTACTAAAATAAAGAAGATAACTGCTTTTGCTTGTGCAGTACCACGACTGTTTGCCCCTGTATAGAATGTATTGAAAATATTAAGTGCAAGCATTTCTGTTGTATTTACCATACTGCCGTCTGCGTTAAATGCAACTGGCATACCACCTGTCAATGCGAGGTTTTGGTCAAATAATTTGAATGAGTTTGTCATTGTCAAGAACATACACATCGTAATAGAAGGCATTACATTTGGAATAGTGATTTTCCAAAGAGTTTGCCATTTATTTGCGCCGTCAATCTTCGCAGCTTCCATCATATCTTCTCCAACACTTTGCAGACCTGCAATATAAATGATCATCATATAACCAACTTGTTGCCAGCACATTAAGATCAATAATCCCCAGAATCCATACTCTGTCTTTGCAAGCAAATATGTATTATACATTTGCATGACTCCATCAAAGATCATAGACCAAATGTATCCTAATACAATCCCACCAATTAAGTTTGGCATAAAAAATACGGTTCTAAAGAGATTAGCTCCTTTGATATTTTGTGTTAAGAAATATGCAACTGTAAACGCAATTAAGTTGATTGCAATAATAGATACCACAGCAAAAAGAGCTGTATAAACAAAAGAGTATCTAAATCCAGCATCTTGAAATGCTTTTATGTAGTTATCCAAACCAACAAATTTTGCATTCTTAGTAGTGGTAAATTTACAAAATGATAAATATAATCCTTGTAAAAATGGCCATACGAATCCAACACAAAATGCTAAAATAGTAGGAAGCATAAAAATTGGAAAACATCTTTTAATTGGCTGCGACACTAATCTTCCATTAACAGCCGCTGTTTGTTTTTTCTTTTTCTTCATCCTGCCTCATGCCTTTCTTTTCGTTTCTAGTAAAAGAGGGGAGAGTGAAATCACTCTCCCCCTCTCATTGGTTGATCTTATTGATTCTTATATTGTGTAGCCCATCCGTTTACATATGCTGTTTTAACGTCTGCCCAATCTCCGCCGTTAGCTGTGTATTGTGTTAATGCAGAAACTACACCAGTTCTCCATGTTTCTACGTTTGGAGTATAGTTGAATGCCCATGTTACAACATATTTTCCATCAGCAATGTAGTTGTTAGCTGCTGTGAAGAATACGTTTTCAGAATCTTTTGCTGATTTGAATGGGATTGGTCCAAATTGTTCTGCCATCATTGTTGTTCCTTCATCTGATGTTACAACCCATTTCATGAAATCTAAAGTAGCTTTTTGATCAGCTTCTGATGCTTGGCTGTTAACTGCCCAGCAGTTTTCTGTACCACAGCAAAGACCTGATTCTTCTTCTCCGTCAACACCACAGTAAATTGGAATCATTGTAAGGTCATCTGCGTTCATGTTAAATCCTTTGTCTGTATCTGTTACTAAGTTTGAATATTCCCATGTTCCGTTTTGGAAGAATACTGCTTCACCTTTACCAAATTCAGCTTCTGATTGGTCACCTGTTGCTGTTGCAATAGCAGATGGTTCTACTGTTGAGTTATTAACGTATAAATCCCAGATTGCTTTGTATTGATCTAAGTAAGCACCTGTTACTTCTGCTGGTTGGCTAGTTACATTATCATCACGGAATTCGTAATATAATGGTAAGTTAGCTAAGTGTCCTGAGAATCTCCAAGAAGAAGAGCTGTCAAGACCTGCTGAAGAGAATGCTGAAAATCCTAATTCATCTTTACGAGCTGTGATGTCTTCTGCAACTTTCTTTAATGATGCAAAATCTGTAATATCATCAACTGTATATCCTGCTTTTTCTAATAATGCTTTGTTTGTAATAAGACCAAATGCTTCGTAGCAATATCCGATTGCGTATGTACCGCCATCTTCACCTTTGATATTGAAATCTTCAGTTGTCATTTCTTTAAATACATCTGTGTCAGATAAATCTAAGCAATAATCTTGCCATGTTGCTAATGCATTTTGATTTCCAACTTGGAACATTGTAGGAGCTGATTCTTTGTCCATTTCACCTGTTAATGTTGATTCATATTCTCCACCTGCTGCTGTAACAACTGTAACTTCTACACCTGTTTCTTCTGTGTATTGTTTTGCAAGTTTTTGCCATGCCGCATCTGATTCTGGTTTGAAGTTCAAATAATAAACTTTACCTTCTGATGCATCTTCTCCCTTACTTCCACATCCAACTGCTAATGACATTACGCATGCTGCTGAAAGTAACACTGCCAATAATTTCTTTTTCATAATTGTGTTCCTCCCTGTTATCTTTTTTGGAAACGTTTCAATTCTTGTTCCAAATAAACTCATAGCTTCTTTTTCTATGTGAAATTGCTATGAGTAAAATGATTTGGAAACGTTTCATCTCTCGTCCCATCTCTTATCGTCATAGTATTCTAATTTTCCTAAAATTTCAAGTTATTTTTTTATTTTCCCGTTATTTTGTATAATTGTAATAATTATGTATCTTATTTTTTGTGCATTTTTACTTTTCGGAATCTATCTTAATACTTTTTGCAAATAAGTCAAAATACCATATTTTTTTGTCAATTTTTATGTAGACATATTGCAGAAAATCAAATTATAATGCAATTACATTGCAAGGAGGGCAGATTCATATGGAAAAACATATTTCACATTCTTTATTGAAAGAAAATCGTCAGCATGGAAGTTCAGCCTTCCCCTGTGCCTTTTATCAAATTGATTCAGAAGAAATAAACTCAACACTTCCTTTTTTTGTAAAACATCACTGGCAGGAAGAATTAGAAATCGTTCATTTTGAAAAAGGACAATACCAGGTGGAAATCAATATGCAGACATATCACATTGAACAAGAATGTCTCTGCTTTATTGGAAGTGGAGAATTGCATTCTATTTACTGTGAAAAAGATTATGTAGAACAAGCACTTGTATTTTCTCCAGCAGTTTTTTGCTTTGATTCTTCAGACCATGTGCAAACAACTTTCCTTCGCTCCATTTTAAATAATGAGGTACAGTTCCCTCGTTTTATTTTCAAGGACAATGCAATTTTCGACGAACTAATATTTGAATTCAAACGGATCTGCCATGCTTTTTCTCTATCATGTGATGTTATTACGGTTCCATCTCAATTACGAGTCAAAGCTTCATTACTGAATATGATTGCAGCATTGGAAGAAGACGGACTCCTAATAAAATCTAAGGCTGTTTATAATCAACGTTTGGAATCCTTAAAAGCGGTCATGTTCTTTATCCAAGAACATTATCAAGAAAAGATTTACATTTCAGAATTAGCAAAATTAATCAATATGAATGAACAATATTTCTGTCGTTTTTTCAAAAAAGGACTTGGTAAAACACCAATTCAATACTTGAATGACTATCGCATCCAGCAAGCTTGTATCCTTCTGGAGCATACTAATCAGTCAGTCATGGAAGTCTGTATGAATTGTGGATTCAATAATCTAAGTCATTTTATGAAAGAATTCAAAAAAAATATGAATTTAACACCGTTACAATTTCGAAAATCACATTTTATCACACATTAAGGAGGTACTTTTATGCAAAAGAAATGGTGGCACGAAAAAGTTGCCTATCAAATTTATCCAAAAAGTTTTTATGATACCAACGGAGATGGTATCGGTGATCTACGGGGAATCATCAACAAATTAGATTATTTAAAAGAATTAGGAATCGATATCATCTGGATTTCTCCTATCTATTGTTCTCCTCTCGCAGACCAAGGATATGATATTTCTGATTATCGCAAGATCGACCCTCGTTTTGGTACTATGGAAGATATGGATGAACTTCTTGCAGAAGCCAAAAAACGAAACATGCATATTTTAATGGATCTTGTTGTAAATCATTGTTCTGATGAACATGAATGGTTCCGAAAAGCTTGTGAAGATCCTGATGGGAAATACGGAAAATACTTTTACATTGAAACAGTAAAAGATGGAAAACTTCCAACCAATTGGCGTTCTTATTTTGGTGGAAGCGTATGGGAAAAACTTCCTGGTCATGAAGATAAATACTATTTGCATTTATTCCACAAAAAGCAACCTGATCTAAATTGGGAAAACAAAGAAGTCCGAGAAGAAATTTATGACATGATCAACTGGTGGCTGGAAAAAGGGCTTTCCGGCTTCCGCATTGACGCTATTATTAATATCAAAAAAGTTCTGCCTTGGAAGGATTATCCTGCGGATCGAGATGATGGACTTGTAAATTTAGGTCCTATGTTAGAAGAAGCCGTTGGTGTTGGTGATTTCTTGACAGAACTTCGTGATCGTACTTTCAAAAAATACAATGCTTTTACAGTCGGAGAAGTATTCAATGATAAAGAAGGAGAACTCCCACTCTTTATCGGAGATGACGGTTACTTTTCTTCCATGTTTGATTTTAATGCAACTGTATGGGGAACAAGTGATAAAGGATGGTACGACTGCAAACACATTACACCAGATGCATTTCGTGACTGCAGCTTTGCCGGTCAGCGCAAAGCAGAAGGTGTTGGATTCCCTGCAAATGTTATCGAAAATCACGATGAACCTCGTGGAGTCAGCCGCTACATACCTGCCGGTGATTGCTCCGATACCAGCAAAAAAATGTTAGCAACGATTCAATTTATGCTAAAAGGGCTTCCATTCATTTATCAAGGTCAGGAAATTGGTATGGAAAACGTTGACTTTACATCTATTGAGCAAGTTGATGATGTTTCCTCTCAAGCAGAATATGTGGTTGCAAAAAACGCAGGGCTTTCCGACAATCAGGCACTTGATGTAGTAAAATTCTTCAGTCGAGATAATGCACGTACACCATATCACTGGAACAAAAATGCTCATGCAGGATTTACAACTGGTACACCTTGGATTTCTGTCAATCCAAATTATACAGATATCAATCTGGCCGATCAAATAAACCGAGAAGATTCTGTTTATGCGTACTACAAAACTTTGATCGCACTTCGCAAAAATCCTGAATACAAGGATGTTATTGTATATGGTACCTGTATTCCTACTTGGGAAACGGAACACAATCTAATGGCATTTTACCGCAAGACAGCGCAAAAAACTCTTCTTGTCATCGCAAACTATCAAAACGAAATGCGTACCATTTCTTTAGAAGATGATGTAAAACATATTGTATTGAATAACTTAAACGACTGCAAACTTTCAAATGATCAACTTACTTTAGCTGGTTATCAAGTAGTTGTATTGGAGGTATAATGACAACACTTTTACTTTTTATTATCTATCTTGCATTTATCAGTTTAGGCTTGCCCGACGCTTTGTTGGGCTCTGCCTGGCCTGTAATGCAAAAAGAACTCCAAGTTTCCACTTCTTACGCTGGTATCATTACCATGATCATCTCTGGAGGAACAATTCTATCCAGTCTTTTCAGTGATTGCTTAACAAAGAAGTTTGGAACAGGACTTGTAACTGCTGGAAGTGTATTGCTAACTGCCTTAGCACTCTTTGGTTTTTCGATTTCAGAAAGTTTTTGGCTGCTTTGCCTTTTTGCCATTCCTTACGGAATCGGCGCAGGTGCCGTAGATGCTTCCATCAACAATTATGCTGCTGTACATTACTCTTCCAGACACATGAATTGGCTGCACTGTATGTGGGGTATTGGTGCTGCAATCAGTCCCTATATTATGAGTTACTATTTAACAGGGAGAATAGGATGGGCAGGTGGATATCAAGCAGTAGCACTTATACAAATCTGCTTAACACTCGTCCTCTTTGTGACATTGCCTCTTTGGAAAAAAGCCGGAGCTCCGTCACAAAGCCTAGAAGAAAACATGGAAGCAACCCATTCTTCCTTAAAGGATATTTTTCAGATCAAAGGTGTTCCTTTTATACTTTTAGCCTTTTTCGGATACTGTGCCTCAGAATCCACTATTATTCTCTGGGCAAGCAGTTATCTCGTAAGTTGCCGTAAAGTAGATATTATAACTGCTGCAAAATTCGGAGCACTTTTTTTAATTGGGATTACTATCGGACGTTTCCTTAGTGGCTTTATTTCTGAAAAATTGGGAGATCGTAAAATGATCCGTCTTGGCTGTTCTCTCTTCCTTGCAGGAATTATATTGGTAATCCTGCCATTTTCATCAGGTATTTTTGCCTTTGCTGGATTGATTCTATCTGGACTTGGATGTGCTCCAATTTACCCAGCTATCATTCACTCTACTCCAGCAAACTTTGGAACTGAACAGTCTCAAGCAATTGTCGGAATCCAAATGGCAAGCGCCTATGTTGGTTCTACCTTTGTACCACCTCTTTTTGGAGTTCTTGCTTCCAACCATATGGAATTATTTCCTTACTTTCTGTTGGTGTTCGCTTGCTTGATCATTGTAATGACAGAAAAACTCAATAAAACTATAAAATTATAATGCAAAAGAAGGTTTCAGAATCAGTTTGATACGAAACCTTCTTTTTATAGTTGTTTGATAAATTATACTTACCAACATAATATGAAATTAATGTTTATGTTGTCTTAAATATTTTTCTCTTGTGGCCATCCCACCACGAATGTGTCTCTCGGACTTGTTCACGTCGAGAACTTTTCTTACCTCGTGAGCAAGCGAGGGATTGATTTTTAGGATTCGTTCGGAGATGTCTTTATGTACCGTACTCTTGCTTATCCCAAAATTCTTCGCAGTTTGTCTCACTGTTGCATTATGTTTTATGATATAGCTTGCAATTTCCACTGCACGCTCTTCAATATAATCTTTCATAATCCAATCCTTGCATAGTTTGTTTTTTACAATTTATGCAAAAGATTTTTTTGTTATTCAAACTCTTTCTCCCAATATCATTTTCCAATTGATTTCAACTGCATTCTTCCGTATAATATAAAATTGCTGGTGTCACACAGGCACCAGCATTGAAAGGAGAATTTAATATATGAATAATACAATGGAGAAAAGATATGGCCTTCTTACTGCCATTTCTATGGTCGTTGGAATCGTAATTGGCTCAGGTATCTTCTTCAAGACAGAAGCTGTCCTTAAAATAACTGGTGGAAATGCTATCACAGGTGTACTTTCCCTTTTGATCATAGGTATCATCGTTTTTTTCTGTGTATATACATTTAGTCTTTTGGCACAGAAGCATGCAAAAGTAAATGGAATTCTAGATTATGCGGAAGCTGCTTATGGCGAAAAATATGCCTACTATTTAGGATGGTTTATGACATTTATCTATACCCCCGGCATTACTTCTGTTTTAGGTTATGTATCAGCAATGTATCTCTGTTCTTTATTTGGATTCGATGCAACCGGTGGCGAAACAATGGTAATTGCTTCCTTCATTCTGATTGGTGATGCTTTCTTAAATGCTGCATCTCCAAAACTTGCAGGAAAAGCACAAGTATCTACTACCTTTATTAAGCTGGTCCCATTGATTCTTATGGCAGTTATCGGAATTTGTGTTGGACTTTCTAACGGACAGTTAGTCACTAACTTCCAGCTTGCAAGCTCATCCGACGTTTCTGTCTTAGGTGGATTGAGCGCATCTGTTGTATCATTAGCATTTGCTTTTGAAGGTTGGATCCTTGCTACTTCAATCAACGCAGAATTAAAAGAACCTAAAAAAAATTTACCACGTGCATTGATTATCGGTACTTTTATCATTGTTACTATTTATATTGTTTACTATCTTGGAATTTGCGGTGCAATTTCTATGGATGAATTAATGATGTATGGATCCACTCAAGCATTTAAAAATATTTTTGGTCATTTATTTGGTACTTTACTTACTGTGTTTATTGTGATTTCTTGCTTGGGGACTACAAATGGTCTTATGATGGCAAATGTACGAAACATGTATTCCATTGCTATGCGTGGTCATGGTCCAAAGCCTGAATTTTTTGCATGTATTGATGAAACAACGAATATGCCTGTCAACTCAACATTCTTATCTGCATTAGTTTCTATGGCATGGCTGGTTTACTACTACGGCGCGAACTTAAGTACGGGCTGGTTTGGATTCTTTTGTTTTGACTCTGGAGAGCTTGTGATCATTGCAATGTATGCCTTTTACATTCCAATCTTCTTCAAAATGTATCAGGATAAAGAAGCAAATATCTTTAAACGTTTTCTTGTCCCAACACTTGCTATTATGAGCAGTGTTTTCTTAATTGCCTGCGCTTTTTATGCACATGGCATTGTAAAATATCAAGAAGCTGCTGCCAATGGAGAATTTGCATTTCCTGTGCTTGCATTTTTTATTGTCACTGGTATTCTCTTGTTCATTGCAAAATTTTTCTACAATCCAAAACATAAAGCATAACAAAAATGGATGTTACTCACGCAGAGCAACATCCATTTTTATAATTTCCAATTGTTTTGCAAATGTCTTTTCCTGACTGCACACTGCAATCCGATAATCTTCCATACAATATTCTCTAAATCGACAATTTTGCAACACACCATTTCGAAAAACTTCTACTTCTTCCCCTATTTCCATATCAAAGGTGCGAAAGTCCACATGCATTCCTTCGCCTGTCATTTTTACATAAGCTTCTTTCAAGGTCCAAATCCGGAAAAAAGAGTTGTCATACTCTGTCTCTGGCACGTGATTTAGAAATGCTTGTTCACGCATCCCAAAACAACGCCTCGCAACTTTTCTTGAGCTTCTTTTAACTTTTTCAATATCGCATCCAACAGACATTTCCCCCACGGCACATACAACTAACTCTCCAGAATGAGACAAATTAAAATGGAGTCCTTCTATCTGTGGTTTCCCATGTGCTCCATAGAACACTTCTTTTTCTGCACATCCATAGCGAAACAGGACTTCTTTTAAAAGAAGTCCTGCTGCTAAACTCTGCTTACGTCCTGATATATTTCGCTGTTTCACAATTTTCTGTTTCCGATACTCAGAAAGTCCTTCCATAATACCAGGATTTTCTAGCGGATCTTGCAATCCATCACAGTTAGCAACGTATATATTTACCATCGTCTATTCTGCCTCTACTTGTTTGCAATTATCCATTAAAAATTCTGCAATTGCGGATTTCATAAGCACCTCTTTGATTGTTTCTTCGCCATACAATTCTTCAAATTCTTCTGGATCAGTATAACCATATTGAGCTGCCCACTTTGCTAGACCTTCTTCATAATCTTCTAAAGTAATTGTAATTTCTTCCTTTTCCGCAATCAATTCAATCGCATAATCTTGTGTAAGTGTTGTTTTTGCCATTTCTTCAATCGTCTGACCGTAAGCTGCTTCTACAAACTCATCTACTTCCATACTATACAGTGACGCATACGTACTCATCTGTGTTTCAATTTCTTCTATCATCTCATTTAGCTGATCTTCGTCAAATTCTTTTACTTCACATTGTGCGATCAAAGCAACCCACACTTCTTGTTCCAATTGTGACTTTGCTGTCTCTGCATTAGAAATTTCTAAATCTTCTTTGACCTCTGCGCGAAATTCTTCTAATGTTGTTGCTGTTTGTGAAAGTTGTGGCAATAACTCTTCTGTTAATTCTGGTACGATTACTTCTGTAATTTGATGAATTGTAATTGTAAATACGGTTTCAGCCCCCGCCATATCAGGATTATTTTGATATTCTTCCGGGAAAGTTACATCAATATCAAATGTTTCTCCTGTGCTATGTCCAATAATCCCTTCTTCAAATCCTGGAATCATCACGCCAGATCCTAATTCTAATGTTTGGTTTTCTGCTGTTCCGCCATCAAATGCAACACCATCTAATTTTCCACAGAAATCATAAAGGATCACATCCCCTTCCTGACAAGGACGATCTGTAATTTCATTTGATGTTGAAAGTGTTTCCAATGTAGATTGAATGCTATATTCAATATCTTCCTCTGTTACTTCATCTGCAACAACTTCTTCCACTTCCAATCCTTTATACTTTTTAATTGTAATCTTATCATTGGAAATCGAACCGCTTGCACATCCTGTTACTAATGTAGCTGCACAAATCCCAAGTGCAATCATGCTTCCTAATTTCTTTTTCATATTCTTCTCCATTTCTATCTTTATTGTCAAAGGTTCTTTCATTATATCATATTTCAAAGTTTTGAAAAGTCTTTTTCGAAAGGCTTGCACTTCCTTACAAAGAATGTTAAAATTATCCGTATGTAAAGTTTATGAATTACATAAGAATATTTAGTTTTAGGGAGGTCTATCGTGGCAACTTGGCAAATCGTAATGATCGTAATAATCGTTCTTTTAGTAGCAGCATTAGTTGCTTTATATTTCTTCGGAAAGAAAACTGAAAAGAAACAAGCAGAACAACAAGAACAGATGAAAGCAATGGCACAAAATGTATCTATGCTTGTCATCGACAAGAAACGTATGAAGATTAAGGATGCTGGTCTTCCAGCAATCGTGTTGGAAAGCACACCTAAGTACCTTCGTAGAGCGAAAGTAGCTGTTGTAAAAGCAAAAGTGGGACCAAAGGTTATGACATTAATGTGTGATGAAAAAATCTTCCCATACGTACCAGTGAAAAAAGAAGTGAAAGCAGTTATAAGCGGACTTTATATCACAGAAGTAAAAGGCATTAGAGGTCCTCTTGATGCACCTGAAAAGAAAAAAGGCTTCTTTGCTCGTTTCAAAAAAGAAAAATAAGACCTAAAAAAGATTGTGCCATTTCGCACAATCTTTTTTTATATCCATCCTTAAAATGTCATTTTGTCATTTAACGAAAAATCTTTATTCATACGTGACTTTACGTTAATACGAATCGTACAATCCGCAACTGGTTCTTG
Organism: uncultured Faecalimonas sp.; assembly: GCA_964440185.1. Taxonomy (GTDB): domain Bacteria; phylum Bacillota; class Clostridia; order Lachnospirales; family Lachnospiraceae; genus Faecalimonas. The sequence continues at coordinate 57,765 of CAYTRJ010000001.1, forward strand.
TTCCACATCCATTACATACTCTACACGAATATTTATATTTTCTTCCGCAATATCCAACATAATATCTGTGGTGTAAATTCCCAGATTCAGTTGCCCAAACATCGTACTATATAAGCATGTGTGATGTACATTCTTTTCAAAGACCATGTGCATATTCATTGCACCTTTCTTTGTAACTTCTACTGTCTTGTCTTCATTAATCTGAATACGTGTTTTTGTAACTTTCGCATACCCTTCCAATACTTCTTCCATGAAGATATAATGTTTTCCATCTTTAAAGTAATAAGTACCTGGGCTAAGGACTTCAACTGGTTCATCATCACTATTCTCCATATCATTCACGGCCATCTGAAGACCGGAAATACTTACTAATACATCTTTTGTCATATCTGCTCCTAATATTCTTCAATTGGAATTTGTTTTGTTTGCTCAATATCATACGGCAAAATAGAATTAGCAAATTCCTTAAATTTATCTGCCGCATCACTTACGTAAAAAGAATACGAACCATGCTCGATTGTTTCTGTATTCTCCATATCATGATCACGTAAAAGTCGTTTCAAATCCATAGCTGTCTCATAAGCCGGATTTACCAAATTAATCTTGTCCCCTACATATTCGCGAATCTTAGTACGAAGCAATGGATAATGTGTACATCCTAAGATCAATGTATCAATGTCTGAATTCTTCATATCTGACAAGTAGTAATCAATGATCTCATCTGTCACATGATGTTTGCGAAAACCTTCTTCCACAAGGGGAACGAATAACGGACATGCTTTTCCTATTACAGAAACTTCTGCATCAAAGCTTTTCATGATTTTTTCATACATAGCACTGCGTACAGTCGCTTCTGTACCAATCACGCCAATCTTCTTGATCTCTGTTGCCGATAATGCAGCTCTTGCACCTGGTTCCACTACCCCTAAAATAGGAATTTCATTCTCTGCACGTACAACATCTAATGCCAAAGCACTTGCTGTATTGCAGGCAATCACAATAGTCTTTACCCCTTTTGTCTTTAAAAATTCTATGATTTGTCTAGAATAGCGGATGATATTATCCTTTGATTTGCTTCCATATGGGACACGTGCTGTATCTCCAAAATAAACAATATTTTCATGAGGTAAATGACGCATGATTTCACGTGCTACGGTTAATCCACCAACCCCTGAATCAAATACACCTATTGGTGCTGATCTATCTATATTCATTTTCAACTTTTCCACCTCTTAAAACTATACTGCTGTCCTTCATTCTACCTGTTCCAGCCATAGTTTTCAAGCCTATTCTCACGAAAAAAGAAGTTCTGAAAAACTTCCAGAACTTCTAGCTTCTTCTCTTTCTTTGATTAGATTGCTAATGTTTTTGAAACATCTAATGCGTATGATGAAATTCCTTTTGTCATATTTAATGCTTCATCAATATCATAATCTGTATATTCTCCGTTTACATAAGCAACAACACGATTTGTTTGTCCTTCGAGCAACAGATCAACTGCCTTTGCACCCATGATTGATGCATATACTCTATCTTGAATTGTTGGTGAACCACCACGTTGCATGTGACCAAGGATAGATGCTCTTGTTTCAAGACCAGTTGCTTCTTCAATTCTCTTTGCCATATTGATTGAATCACCAACACCTTCTGCATTGATGATAATATAATGTTTCTTACCACGTTTTTTGTTTTTAATAATATCAGCAATAATTGCTTCTTCGTTATATTCGTGTTCTTCTGGTAAAAGAATACGTTCAGCACCGTTGGCAATACCACACCACAACGCAAGATGACCTGCATGTCTACCCATAACTTCAATGATACTACATCTTTCATGTGATGTAGATGTATCACGAATCTTGTCAATTGCTTCCATCGCTGTATTTGCTGCTGTATCAAAACCAATTGTATATTCTGTACATGCAATATCTAAGTCGATTGTTGCTGGAATCCCTACAACATTCACTCCATATTGAGCTAATTTTTGTGCACCCGCGAAAGATCCATCTCCACCGATAACTACCAATCCTTGAATACCATATTTCTTTAAGATTGCAGCTGCTTTTCTTTGACCTTCTTCTGTGCGCATTTGTTGACATCTTGCTGTCTGTAAAATAGTACCTCCACGCTGAATTGTATCTGAAACGTCACCAGCTGTCATATCGATGATTTCTTCTCTTAATAATCCATGAAATCCACGACGAATTCCTCTTACTACTAACCCTTTCGATAAAGCAGATCTTACTACGGAACGAATTGCTGCATTCATACCAGGAGCATCTCCACCACTTGTTAAGATCCCGATTGTGTGGATTGTGTCTGTCATGTTAATTTCACCTTTCATTGTTGCCCTCCAAATTCCTCATGTGTATATACATCTAATTGTTTTCATTTTCATACAATTCTATACTAAGGCTTAAAGATTTTCAATGCTTTTTTCAACGACTTTTACACGATTTTCTCCGTATTCTTTCGTCAATTTGCCGAAAAGCATCTTGTCTACATGCACATTTTGGTCCATTGGAAGCCGTTTAAGCGCCTTTTCTTTTGCACAATAGATAACCACTTGGTCCATTCCTACTGATTCTCGAATACTCTCTAAAAATCGACTTTCTTCTTTTTGATAGCTCTCAATATCTGGAAATTGAATCCATAATTCACAAGGCACTTGATCAAAAGCGACAATGGATTCGCAGATTAATTTACTTGCATTGTCATCTTCTTCTGATACGCGTCCACGCACAAATACTTTACTATCTTCATTGAGATACATTCGGTATTTTTCATATTCTCTTGGAAAGATTACAACTTCTACTGTACCAACCAGATCTTCTATCGTTAAAAATGCCATAGTCTTGTTTGTTTTAGTATGTTTGACCGTTTTTGCGGTGATCATCCCACCTACGATTTCTTTCGCTCCATCATGTACTTTTGTTCTTCCACTTTCTTCATCCAGTTGAAAATCCAAAGTAGTTGCACTAATATTTCTTCTCCATTTTTGCTCATACTCTTCCATTGGATGTCCGCTTACATAAATGCCCAGTACTTCTTTTTCAAAAGCTAACAGCGTTTCTTTTTCATATTCTCCTACATCAGGTAAACGAATATCAAACTCTTTCTTTTGCTCTTCGCTTACAATATCAAACAGGGACATTTGTCCTGTCATAGAATATTTTCGTTCTTGGTTTACCTGATCCATAATCTTTACATAGATAATCATTAGCTGCTTTCTGGTACCTTCCAAGCTGTCTAATGCACCTGCCTTGATAAAACTTTCAATCGTTCGTTTATTTACCTCTTTCCCTGATAAGCGTTCAATAAAGTCTTTCAAATGCTTAAATGGACCATTTTTTTCTCGTTCTGTGATAATTGCTTCGATCACAGGACGACCAACACTTTTAATTGCTGCTAGTCCATAACGGATGTGATCTCCGTCAACTGAGAATCGTCCTTCCCCACGATTAATATCCGGTGGCAGGATTTCAATTCCCATTTGTCTGCAAGTATAAATATATTCTGATACTTTTCCAGAATTATCAATCACAGATGTCATAAGAGCCGCCATAAATTCCACTGGATAATAGTATTTCAAATACGCTGTCTGATATGAAACAACTGCATATGCTGCTGCATGAGATTTGTTAAATGCATATTTCGCAAAGTCTATCATCTCATCGTAAATCTTATTGGCAATTTCTTCTGAAATCCCATTTGCAATGCAACCAGGTACTCCTTCGTCTGGATTTCCATACACAAAGTTCTGACGTTCTTTCTGCATGACATCCCCTTTTTTCTTCGACATGGCGCGCCGCAGCAAGTCACTTCTACCTAATGTATAACCACCCAGAGCACGTACAATCTCCATTACCTGTTCCTGATACACAATACA
>CAYTRJ010000002.1:0-59593 GCA_964440185.1 uncultured Faecalimonas sp.
AATATTTGAAGAAGCAAATTTGTTACATCTGGGTGTGCTTTTTCGATTTCATCAAACAATACTACTGAATATGGTTTTCTGCGCACCGCTTCTGTAAGCTGACCGCCTTCATCGTATCCCACATATCCTGGAGGTGCTCCAATCAAACGAGATACAGAATATTTTTCCATATATTCACTCATATCGATTCGAACCATGTTACTTTCATCATCAAACAAACTTTCTGCTAGTGCTTTTGCAAGTTCCGTTTTTCCTACTCCAGTTGGTCCTAAGAATAAAAAAGAACCGATTGGTTTCGTTGGATCTTTAATCCCTGCCTTAGAACGAATGATAGCTTCTGTCACTTTGGTCACGCCTTCATCCTGTCCAATCACACGTTTGTGAAGTTCACTGTCTAAATGTAAAGTTTTACTACGTTCACTTTCATTTAATTTCGCCACTGGAATTCCAGTCCAACGAGAAATAATACGTGCAATTTCTTCTTCTGTAACACTTTCTCTTACTAAGGATAATTCACGATCTTTCACACGTTGTTCTTCTTCTGCCAATTGCTTTTGCATCTGTGGTAAATGACCATATTGTAATTCTGCAGCACGTTCTAAATCATAATTTCGCTGAGCTTTTTCAATCTCATGATTGATATTTTCGATTTCTTCACGTAATTTTTGCAAGCGTTCTACAGAATTTTTTTCATTATCCCACTGCGCCTTCTGACCTTTGAAAGTTTCTCGAAGTTCTGCCAATTCCTGTTGTAAATTTTCAAGACGTTCTTTACTCAAACGATCCTCTTCTTTTTTCAAAGCAGCTTCTTCAATCTCCAATTGCATAATACGACGTTGCAATTCGTCTAGCTCCGCTGGCATAGAATCTAATTCTGTCTTGATCAATGCACATGCCTCATCTACAAGGTCAATTGCTTTATCAGGAAGGAAACGATCTGAAATATATCGATTGGATAAAGTTGCTGCTGCTACCAAGGCTCCATCTGTAATCTTGACTCCATGGAATACTTCATAACGTTCCTTTAAACCACGCAAAATCGAAATAGCATCTTCCACACTTGGTTCATCCACCATAACCGGTTGAAAACGTCTTTCCAATGCTGCATCTTTTTCAATATATTGACGATACTCATCCAATGTCGTTGCACCTATACAATGCAATTCTCCTCTGGCAAGCATCGGTTTTAACATATTTCCTGCATCCATTGCACCATCAGATTTCCCAGCGCCCACAATTGTATGAAGTTCATCGATGAAAAGAATAATTTCACCATCACTATTTTTTACTTCTTCCAAAACTGCTTTTAGACGTTCTTCGAATTCACCTCGATATTTCGCACCTGCAACAAGCGCTCCCATATCAAGTGCAAATACTTTCTTATCTTTTAATGCTTCTGGAACATCGCCTCGCACAATACGTTGTGCAAGTCCTTCCACTGCTGCTGTTTTTCCCACACCAGGTTCTCCGATCAGTACTGGATTATTTTTTGTTTTTCTCGAAAGGATCCTGATCACATTTCGAATTTCTGCATCTCGTCCAATAACTGGATCTAACTTTTGCTCTCTTGCGCGTTCTACAAGATCTTGTCCATATTTGTTCAATGTATCATAAGTTGCTTCTGGATTGTCATTTGTTACTCTTTGATTTCCTCGAACTGTTGCTAACACTTGAAGAAATCCTTCTCGCGTAATCCCAAAAGAGCGGAACACCTCTTTCATTTCACGATTTGCGTATTTTATTAACGCAAGGAAAAGATGTTCTACTGAAACATACTCGTCTCCCATTTGTTTTGCTTCATCTTCTGCATGGACGAGTGCCTTATTTAAGTCTTGTCCAAAATAAAGCTGTCCACCTTGTACCTTTGCTCGTTTACGCAATGCTTCTTCTACACGATTGACAAATAATTCCTTTTGGATATTCATCTTTTCTAGTAATTTTAAAATCAAACTATCATTCTGCGTAATTAATGCATATACTAAATGTTCTTGTTCTATTTCCTGATTACCATATTCATACGCAATTTTTTCACAAGATTGTACTGCCTGTAATGAATTCTGTGTAAATTTTTGAATATTCATAAAGTCACCCTTCCTTTCAAACATTTTCTTTTGTTCTAGTCTAGGTATAACACTTTTTATTAGCACTGTCAACGGTTGAGTGCTAATTTTATATTTATTTTATCTTTAAATAACGTTTCCTGTTTACGCTAAATCTCTTGTAAAAATGTCTTCATACGGATTCGTTTTCGCTAGTCCTATTCGTGTTACTGTTCCCTCAAATATTCCAAACTCTTTTTGTAAGAACGCAACTGCTGCTAATTGTTCCTCTCTCGTTAATCGTTTTCCAATCGTCACATGTGGAATCCAATGAAACATCTGATAGCGGCTTCCATCTACTTGCTCAATCTGTTTAGAAATCTGATAAAGGTACTCATTTAAAATTGGTTGCAAAAAAATAGTATTTGTTTTGAACATTCCTAATGAAACAAATTGTACTTTTCCACTTTCAATCTGAATTTGTTTGAGATAATCCACGTCTGAAACCATTCCAACCGTCAGATGTGGTGGAATCTTGTGTTCCAACAAATACGAATTTCCTGTTACCTTTGCAACGCGTTCTATCAGATATTGTATCCGCTTTTCTGTTTTCTTATCAAAATACAATGATATTAAATACATATAAGCTTCCTCTCATTTTATAAAAGGGTCCGCTTCTTGCGAACCCTCATTCTTATTCGATATCAAAATACTTTGATACTTTTTCTAATCCTTTTATGATCTCCAAATGTTGTGGACAAACACCTTCACATTGTCCACAAGCAATACATTCTTTGGCTCTGCTAAATCCAGAATCGCCTACCAGATTATCATAAAAGTTATTCAAAACAGTCCATCCTTGATTTTCCGGATCACGTTTTTTCATATTATATAAAGAAAAATATTTAGGAATCGGAATGTTCATTGGACATCCTTCTGTACAATAAGAACATCCTGTACATGGAATTGCAATACTACTTTCAATTATTTCAGCCGCCTTATGTACCATTTGCAGTTCTTCCTCTGTTAATGGTTGAAATGCTTGCATATAAGATGTATTATCCAAAAGTTGTTCCATATTGCTCATACCAGAAAGTACGATCATTACATGCTCTAATGATGCTGCAAAGCGAATTGCCCAAGAAGCAATCGAGAGATTTGCATCATATTTTTGATACATCTCTGCCACTTCTGTTGGTACGTTAGCCAAAGTCCCACCTTTTACTGGTTCCATAATGGCTACTTTCTTTCCATGTTTTACAGCAACTTCATAACATTTACGTGACTGAATCCAATCACTTTCCCAATCGAGATAATTGATCTGCAACTGTACAAATTCCATTTCTGGATATTTTGTCAAAATTTCATCTAACAACTCTGCAGTATCATGGAAGGAAAATCCCATATGCTTGATCAAGCCCTGTTCCTTCTTTTCACGGATCCAATTGAAACAATCCAGCTCTTCGTAACGTTTATAATTAGGAGCCTCAATACTATGAAGCAGATAATAATCGAAGTACTCTACTCCTGTTTTCTCCATTTGTGTCTGAAAAATCTTATCTCTATCTTCCTTAGTCTCACAATACCCTACATGAAGTTTTGTTGCCAAGGTATAGCTATCTCTTGGATAGCGATCCACTAATATTTCCTTTGTTGCGTTTTCACTATGAAATCCACAATACATCCAAGCTGTATCAAAATACGTAAATCCTCTTTCTAAAAATGTATCTACCATTTTCTTTGCTTGTTCAATATCAATGCTTGTTGGATCATTCTGATCTAACAGCGGCAATCTCATCAATCCAAATCCTAATTTCTTTTCACTCATGACTTATTCTTCTTCATCCTCAAAAATACTATTGTCTATTTTGACCCCACAATTTGGGCAAAATGTTGCTTCTGGTTCTACATGTGTTTTACAATTTGGACAAACATCTAGTCCCTTGATTTCTGCAATTTCATGTTTTGCTTTTGCAATTTCTTCGTCTCTTTCTTCGATTGCTTCGCATAATTCTAAAAATTGCGCATCTACTTCTTCACCGCTTTTATATCTGTCATAGATCATTTTTCCAATATCTTTGTAATCACGCTCATTGTTACGTTCCATCACGCGCATTTGACTTTTAATTTTTTGCACTTCAACTGCTTCTTCTGTCTTTTTGCTAATTTCTTCCGTTACCACTTCTGCCTTGTCTATAATTTTCTTGCCAAATTTTTCTAAATTTCCAAAAAAGTCTGCCATATTGATTCTCCTTTCTTCCGAATCATATCTTTCGAATCCTTTCGAATGATCCGTATAGATCCAGTCGTCCATATCCCCAAATCGTATTAGGATAACTTTCTCCTTCCCTTCTAGCCGCACCTAATGTCAATAAATTTCGAATCTGTATCGAATCTACTGTATCTTCTTCTAATCGAAACAAGATCCATTCTAACAAAAGAGCACACGCACCCGCTGTAATTCCTGCTGCTATACTAGAACCTGTACGTTCTACAAATCGATTTCTTGACGACAGTCCTGTTACGTTTACGCCAGGAGCTACAAAATTCGGCTTTATGATTCCACCTCTAGTATATCCTCTCCCCGACGAAATCGCAACACTATTGTCATCCCCGTTGTAGAATCCAACCGTAATTCCTGTAATCGTGCTTCCTGGTTCTGTAATGGTAGTATTGGGATTTGGTTCTAAGAAATATACTTCTTCCTGTAGAAATTCACGCATTGGAAGCCACATGTGAAATGTTCCTTCCGCCAATTGTACTGGCTCCACCACTATTTTCCAGATTCCTTCTGTAAGATCTTCAAATCGCATAAAAACCAATTCTGCATTCGAACGTTCAAGGAATAACTTATAGTCTACTGACACACGTGTCCCTTCGAATATAAACGGAAACGTCTGTGTTTCACTTCTGCGGATAGGGATTCTCCCTGTGCTTCCTCCTGTTGGCGATATTACCGTCACTGCAACAATATTCGGATTTTCCGTCCATAATTCCATAGAAAATCCACTAACATTTTTGCTTACGCGAATCTCTACCTCTCTACGATCTGTTTCATCTTCTAATGTACCAATATAATGATGTCTTTCATTTGCCTCATTACCTGCTCCAATCACAATAACTCTCTGTTCCAGATTAGAATACACTTCCAGTAAACCACTCAATGGTGATAATCCGCTGTGTCCACCTTGATTCGATCCCACTGCGATACAGATTACAAGAGGCATTCCTCTTTTCTCTGCTAATTCATTGAGATATTTTACCCCTAACATGATATCATTTTCCTGATAGCAAGGACTATCTGTAAAAATCTGATAAAACTCCTTCAAATATTGCTTTGCCGATTTTAGTTTTACCATTGCAATCATACTGTCTGGTGCTGCACCTATAAATTGATTTTCTGGACTAGCGCCTCCCGCTGCAATACTCGCAACAAAAGTTCCATGGCTGTTTTCATCTGTACTGGGAACAGTCTCCAATGGTGATGCACTCTGTAATGCTTCATCAATCATTTCCTGTGTATATTCCGTTCCATACAAAAATCCTTCTGGTGGCATTCCATCTTGAATCGTTTGATCCCAAATTCCCGCAATCCTTGTACTTCCATCTAAATTTCGAAAGATTTCATTTTGGTAATCAATTCCAGTATCTACAAATCCGATCAACACCCCTGTTCCTTGGAGATCAAGTGTTGGATAATTTTGTATTTGAGTGATACCTGCTTGCAGCATAGCGTCCATATCAATCAAACTATAGCATTTAGGAATCGAATTGTATGAATAGCGCTCGAAGCTAATTGGATCTGCTTTTTCCTTTTCCACGTAAATCGCACTATAAATAAACTCCATTTCCTGTGCACATATTTCTTTGTCAAAAAACTCCGCAAAATCATTTTCGCGGAGTCTGCTAACTATAAAATCTCTATAATCTTCGGACAAAATTTTTTCCTGACATGTAGATGATTCTGGCATAACATTTTCCGCCTTTTTCTACATTCTATTCATCCCATAGTAAATTATTGATATCCCAAATATAATAATTGAAGTCTTGATGAAATGCAGGTTTACATTCATGATTTTTAATCGCTTTTACCAAGTCGTCTACTGTTTCAATTGGATTTGGAAAATATGTTGCCGCAATTCCAACCTTATCTGGATAATGACAATCGCTTCCTCCTGTAATTGCAAATCCATGTTTCTTTGCATATTTTACAGCCATCATAGTTGCATCTGCCAATGTACTGCCATTGATAATTTCAATCGCATCTACTCCCTTTAAAGTATCTAAATTACGTTCTAGTCCCCTACGATTATGACGAAACGGATGAGCACTAATCACTACGCCTCCTTGTTCATGCACATAGTCAATGAATTCCTGCGCATTCACACGTTCTTTTGGATAAGAATCAATTCCAAAAGCTAATATATCTCCTTGCAGAGAATAAAACTCGATTCCCACAAAAATTGGAAATCCTATTTTTTTGCTATATTCTGCTGCATATTCTCGCAGTCCCATACTCTCATGATCTGTGATGCATATGCCATCTAGCCCTCTTTTTTTTGCAATTTCTACCATTTCTTCTAATGATAGATGACTGTCCAGTGAATGTCTTTTTTCATGCATATGTAAATCTAAAAACATATTCTATCCCCCATATTAGGACCTCTAATCAGTGAGTCGTTCTTGTCCTCTCATAATGATCTGAGGAGTTCCTTTTCCTTCAATATATTCTCTCGTTATGATTACTTGACCTATACTATCATCTTTCGGAATCTCATACATAATATCCAGCATAAATTCTTCAATAATCGAACGAAGTGCTCTTGCACCAGTGTCTTTCTTCATCGCTTTTTCTGCAATTGCCATCAATGCTTCTTCGTTGAACTCCAACTTCACTTCATCTAAAGCCAAAAGTTTTTGATACTGTTTTAAAATCGCATTCTTTGGTTCCTTTAAAATCTTTACAAGCATCGACTCATCCAATCCTTGTAATGTAAAAATAACTGGCAAACGACCAATAAATTCCGGGATCATTCCAAAACTGCGTAAGTCTTCTACTTCAACTTTAGAAAGAAGGTTTTCATCATGACTATACTTGTCTTTCAAATCTGCAATAAATCCCATCGAAGAATGCTTATTCAAACGCTCTTTTATGATTTCTTCTAAGTCTGGGAATGCACCTCCACAAATAAACAAGATATTTTTTGTATTAACAGTTGTAAGTGGTACCATCGCATTCTTACTATTTGCTCCAACTGGAACTTCTACTTCACTTCCTTCTAGAAGTTTTAGCATTCCTTGCTGTACAGACTCTCCACTCACATCACGCTGGCTTGTATTTTTCTTCTTAGCTATCTTGTCAATTTCATCAATGAAAATAATACCACGTTCTGCCTTCTCCACATCATTATCTGCTGCCGCTAATAATTTGGAAACAACACTTTCAATATCATCTCCAATATATCCTGCCTCTGTTAAGGAAGTTGCATCTGTAATCGCGAGCGGAACATCTAGCAACTTTGCTAACGTTTTAACTAAATATGTTTTTCCTGACCCTGTTGGCCCAATCATCAACATATTTGACTTTTCAATTTCAATATCATCCATAGTGTCAGTTGCTACACGTTTATAATGATTATATACTGCAACTGCCATGGCCTTTTTCGCGTGTTCTTGCCCTACTACATATTCATCTAATTGTGCTTTAATCTTATGTGGTGCAGGAATATCTTTAATATTAAGTACTGGAGCTTTCTTCTCTCCTGCTTTTTTCTTTTTAATTCGCTGTTGTTTTGGTATCATGCCATCTAAATCTGATAAATTTAAAAACTGAATACCCGGCGTATTCATAATTTGTCCCATATCAAATGGCATATTATTCATTGCATCAAAACTCTTTTGCATACAATCAGGACAAATACAAATGTTATTTGGAAGATCTATCATCTTTCCAGTAATGCTTTCTGGGCGATGGCACATAAAACAAATTTTTTCATATTCGTCATCTTCTATCTCTTCCACCGCTACTTTTTCTTCTTCATCTATTTCTCTAAAATCCATTTTATCTGACATATACTATTCTCCTTCATATCTCATACAAAAGATATTATATATGACAGAATGGTATCCCACAAGTGAACTTTTTCTAAAAAAACAAGAGGGACCTCAAAGGATAATATCATTAAGTTAACATTATCTCAAAAGGTCCGCTTATTTATTCACATAAATCAATATACTCTTCTGCAAATTTTGAAGCTACCGCTCCATCTGAAACAGCTGTCACAATTTGACGCAATGGTTTCTGTCTCATGTCACCAACTGCAAATACACCCGGTATATTTGTTTTTGTTGTCTCATCTGCCACAACATACCCTGCTTCATCCAGTTCTATCTGTCCTTGAATCAATGTTGTATTTGGAACATTTCCAACTGCAATAAACACACCATCACAAGCAACTTCCGTTATACTATGCTCTAGATTATTTCTGACTTTTACACCTGTCACGATTCCTTCTTCTATCACATTTACAACTTCACTGTTCCATATAAACTCAATATTTTCTGTTTTTTCTAATGAATCCATATATGTTTTCGATGCACGAAGTTCTTCCCTACGGTGTACTAAATATACCTTTTTACAAATTTTTGCTAAGAAAATAGCATCTGCAACAGCTGTATTTCCACCACCAACAATCACTACTGTCTTATCACGGTAAAACATTCCATCACATGTGGCACAATAAGAAACACCTCTTCCTCTTAGCTCACGTTCATTTTCCAGACCTAATTCACGTGGTGAAGCACCCAGCGCTAAAATTACTGTTTTTGCTTCAAACGTTTCTTTTCTTGTATGAATCAATTTAGGTGTCGCAGTTAGATCTACACTTTTCACTTCAGCCATTTTAGTCTTTACTCCAAAGCGCTCTGCACCTTGTTTCATCTGCATTCCTAATTCCAATCCGTTGATTCCATCTACAAATCCAGGATAATTTTCTACAACATCAGTAGTTGCCATTTGACCCCCTGGTGATAATTTTTCAATCACCAGTGTAGAAAGACTTGCTCTCGCTGTATAGAGTGCAGCCCCATATCCACCTGGACCTCCACCAATCACAACAACATCATAGCATTTATTTTCCTTCATATTGTTCAATCCATTCTTCTAATTCTTCTTCTGTCATTGTTCCGACAAAAGTCCCTTTTACTTCGCCGCCACGAATCATCTTAATTGTAGGAATACTCATTACCATATATTTTTGAGCTAAATTAGGATTTTCATCAATATTTACTTTTACAATCTTAACTTTTCCTTCGAAGGTTTCTGCTGCTGATTCTAATACAGGTCCAAACATTTTACATGGCATACACCATTCTGCAAAAAAATCTACTACTACTGGGATTTCTGACTGCAATACTTCTTGTTCAAATTCATTTTCAGTTATAATTTTCATATCTCGTCCTCCTATATCTCTAACATTTTTATAAATTCTTCTTCCGTAATAATTGGAATTCCTAATTCCTTAGCCTTCTTATTTTTCGAAGAAGTACTTGTCACATCATTATTGATCAAATAGTTTGTCTTTGTTGTAACAGATCCTGTTACTTTACCACCTTTACTTTCAATAATGACTTTCACTTCATTACGATTTGTATAATGTTCCACACTTCCAGTAATAACAAAATTTATACCTTCAAAAATTTGTATTTCTTGATTTACTACTTCTTGTGAAATTTCTAATTCTTTTAACAAGCACTCTACTTCTTCTATATGCTTTTCGTTTGTAAAGTAATCCACATACGCCTTAGCAATCACCGGACCAATTCCAGAAACATTACTTAGTTCTTCTTCCGTTAAATGCATCATTTTTTCAATATCATATTGAAATTCCTTGCAGATCACCTTTGCATTTGCTAATCCAATATTGGCAATTCCAAGTCCATAAATCAATTTAGGAAGTGTTGTTACTCTTGCTTTTTCAATACTCTTCCACAAATTTTGATATGATTTTTCTCCAAAACCATCCATCAATTTTATTTCATCTTCATATACATCTAAATGGAATATGTCAGAATAATGATTTACAAATCCTTTTGCGATAAATTTTTCTAAAGTCGCTTCAGACAAGCCCTCGATATTTAAAGCATCTCTACTTACAAACAAAACAAATGATTTCAAATGCTTTGCACCACAAGCTTCATTAGCGCAATATAATGCTTTTGCATCACTTACTTGACGTATTTCTGTCTTTCCATGACACACAGGACATTCTGACGGAATATCTTTCACTCCGCTTCTCGTAAGATTTGCTGCAATCTGTGGAATGATCATATTAGCCTTATATACTTCTATTTTGTCACCAATTCCTAATTCTAATTCTTCCATAATACTTATATTATGAATACTAGCACGACTCACCGTAGTACCTTCCAATTCCACTGGTTCAAAAATAGCTACTGGATTGATAAGGCCAGTTCTTGATGGACTCCACTCTATTTCCAATAGTGTTGTCTCTCGAATCTCATCAGCCCATTTAAATGCAAATGAATCTCTTGGAAATTTTGAAGTAGTTCCTAAGGATTTCCCATATGCAATATCATCATAAACAAGTACCAATCCATCAGACGGTAAGTCTTGTGACTGGATTGCATCTGCAAAATATGCTACTCTTTCTTCCACAGTATCTGCTGTTACTTCATAACTTTCTACCGTTGCAAATCCTTGATTTTTCAGCCACTCCAACTGATACATTTTCGAATTTTTGAAATCAACATTTTCCGCTTTTACTAATGTAAATGCATAAAATTGTACATTTCGTTTTGCAGTAATTTCATTATTAAGTTGTCGCACCGATCCACTGCATAAATTTCTTGGATTTTTATATTTCGCATCAACTTCTTCAATCTCTTCATTAATTTTTTCAAAATCTGCATACCCAATAACCGCCTCTCCTCTAAGGATCAGCTCTCCTTGATAGGCAATACGTAACGGCAAATTTTTGAAAGTCTTTGCATTATTTGTGATAACTTCTCCAATTTCTCCATTTCCACGTGTAACGGCTTTTACAAGTTCTCCATTTCGATATGTGAGCACAATTGTTAAACCATCTAATTTCCATGAAATGGAAGCCTTTTGTGTTCCTAAAAATTCTTGCAATCTCGCAATTTCTTTTGTCTTATCTAATGAAAGCATTGGCTTTTCATGGCGCTCTTTTGGTAACTCGCTAAGCACTTCATACCCTACATTTGCAGTAGGACTTGATGCTAATGTCACTCCCAGCTCTTTTTCTAAAGCAACTAACTCATCATACAGTTTATCATATTCATAATTACTCATAATTTCTGTTGCTTCTTGATAGTATGCTTTTCCTGCCTTGTTAAGTACTGCAACCAGTTCTTGCATTCTCTGCTTTTTCTGTTCCATCTAAGTTACCTCTTTTTCATTTCTGATACAGGAATCACTGTTTCGTTTGACGAATCCTTGATCAATTCATAAAGTTTCGCAATTTCTGCTTCGGATACATTCCGATATTCACCTGGTTTTAAATTACCAAGCTCAATATTCATAACACGTGTTCGTTCAAGACGTGTCACTTTATATCCCAAATATTCACACATGCGTCTGATTTGTCGGTTTAATCCCTGTGTTAAAATAATTCGAAATGTATACTCTCCAATTTTCTCTACCTTACATTTTCTTGTAATCGTGTCTAAGATTGGAACACCATTCCCCATTTTTTCAATAAACTCATCCGTAATTGGCTTATTCACCCTTACCTTATACTCTTTCTCATGTTGATTTCCTGCGCGCATCATTTTATTAATGATGTCTCCATTATTTGTCATAAGAAGTAGTCCTTCCGAGTCTTTGTCCAATCTTCCAATATAAGTAATTCTTGTAGGATACTTTAAAAACTTAATAATATTATTTTTTTCTTTTTTTTCTTCTGTACAAACAATTCCAACTGGTTTATTCACTGCAAGCAATACCATTTCATCTTTTGGTTTTACTTCTTTTTTTCCTACTCGAACAACTTGTGATGAAGATACTTTCATTCCCATTTCTGCTCGTTTGCCATCCACTGTAACACGTCCGCTTTCAATTAAACGATCCGCCTCACGTCTAGAGCAAATACCTGCTTCACTCAAATATTTATTCAAACGAATTTCCATATATTCTCCTATAGTCTATAGAATGCTGTGATAAACGCATTTAAACTTTCTTGGTCTTTTACTCCCATTAACTCTCTGCATGAATGCATCGCAAGCAATGGTACTCCCATATCTACTGTACGCACTGGCAGCATTGCAGAAGAAATTGCCCCAAGCGTTCCTCCACCAACAGCATCTGAATGGTTTAAATATTTTTGGTATGCAATACCTTCTTGATCACAAATTTGCTGTACTATTGCAATAGACTCACTATCAGTTGCATAGCTTTGTGAACATGCTGCTTTAATTGCAAATCCCTTATTTAATACGTTACGGTTTGTAAGATCATATTTTGCACCATAATTTGGATGGTAGGCATGACTTACATCCACAGACATAAACAAACTGTCTTCGATTGCATTTACAAAATCTCTTTCTGTTTTTCCTAGTGAAACATAAATTTTTTCTAATACAATTGATAGCAAAGTAGATGCTGCTCCTTGTTTTGAACGGCTTCCGATTTCTTCATGATCAAATACAATCATCATATTGATCCCTTTTTTACGGCATCCTTCTTCAATACCGCATGTCAACGCGTGTACAGATGTTAAGTTATCTAATCTTGGAGCTGATAAAAATTCTTCATTCATTCCAACAAATACAGGTTCATCTGTACAATAAATACCTAATTCATAATCCAAGATATCGTTCACATTCACATCCATTTCTTTTGCTAAAAATTCTAAAAATTCTTTTCCTGTTACTTCTTCTGAAGCCACACCTAAAAGTGGAAGCATTTCAACTTGTTTTCTAAGTTCTACACCTTTATTCATTTCTCTATTCATATGAATTGCAAGATTAGGAATTGTAAAGATTGGTCTCTTAACATCTATCAAGCGAACTTCTGGATGAAATACATCATCTGTTCTTACAATTACTCTACCAGACACAGAAAGTGGTCTATCTAGCCAGCTTGAAAGAATCGCTCCCCCATATGTTTCTGTATTCACTTGAAGGTAACCATTGGAATTCATATCTGCATTTGGTTTCAAACGAAATCCTGGAAAATCCCCATGTGCTGCTGCAATACGAAATCCATCTTTTGCTTCAAATTCTTCTCCTACTGTAAATGCAAAAATAGTAGAATCATGGTGGTTGATCATATATTTTCCACCTTTTTCTAATTTCCATTCATCTCTCAAATGCAATAATTGAAATCCTTCTTTTGCTAATTCTTCAGCAGTTGCTGTTACTGTATGAAATTGTGATGTTGCTGTTTTTAATAATTCTAATAATTTATCTATATGAGCCATTTTTCTCTCCTTTTTTTTAATCTCTTTCATGATAATAGGTTGCCCTAAAAAAGTCAACTTTCATCAATTTATGAGTGTATTTTTTTGCCACTTCTGATATAATAGCAAAAGCACACAGAAAGGAGTTTTTCATGCAAACAAATCAGTTAACAAAAGATCCTGTCTCTAAAATATTCTTTCGTTATTTAATCCCATCTATAATGGGAACTATGGTAACTTCCATTTATGTTTTAGCAGACACTATTATTATAGGAAAAGGAATTGGTATCGATGCAATGGCTGCACTGAATATCATTCTTCCACTCTTCAATATATTTTTTGGAAATGGATTACTTTTCGGAGTAGGTGGTTCTGTTCTTATGTCCATTGCAAGAGGTCGTGGCGATGCCAAATTAGGAGAATGTTATTTTACATTGGCAACACTCTTAAATGCTATTACCTGTTTGCTTTATACAATCTTCTTTTGGATATTTATGGAACCAATTGCTCGTTTCTTAGGCGCAACAAATGTTACTATGCCTTATATTTTAGAGTATGTTCCATATATTATTTTAGGACTTAGCATATTTGCATTTTCCACATTTTTACAAACCTTTGTAAGAAATGACGGTGCACCAAAGTTATCTATGATTGCAGTTATTACAGGCGGCGTAGCAAATGTTATTTTAGATTTAATTTTTGTATATCCATTGCACATGGGAATGGCTGGTGCTTCTATCGCTAGTGTAATAGGTTCTGCCATTACCGTTTCCATTTTGTTATTCCATTTTCGTTCTAAGAACAACGGATTACATTTTACACTCCAAGGTTTTTCATTATCTTATGTTAAGAACATCATTGCAAATGGTTTCACTAGTTTCCTACTGGAGATTTCATCTGGTATCGTAATGTTTGTCTTTAATTTACAAATTTTAAAATATCTCGGAGATATTGGTGTCAGCATGTATGGTGTTATCTGCAACACAGCAATTATTGTTACTTGTCTTTGCAATGGTATCAATCAAGCTGCACAGCCTATTGTTTCAACTAATTACGGTGCAGGTCTCTCTGAACGTATACACCAAATTCGCAATTTAGGGCTCAAAACAGCATTTGGCATTTGTTCTATTCCGGCCATTTTAGGACTTGTAGTTCCAAATTTATTTACCTACATCTTCTTAAATCCGAATGAAGAAATTTTAGCATTATCACCAACTGCAATCCGTATTTACTTTCTTGGTTTTTTTGTAATGGGTATTAACATGTTTGTTGTAGGTTTTTTCCAATCCACTTTAAACCCACAACTTTCTTTGGTTATTTGCCTTTTACGAGGTTGTGTTTTAAGCATTCTCTTTGTACATATACTTGCGCCTATATTTGGTGTAGTTGGTATATGGGCATCTGTACCACTGGGTGAATTTATTACACTCTTTATTGCGATTTATTTTTTGAAACGAAATGAAAGGACAGTCTCTATATGATTGCGTTATCACTAACAGAAGTAAAGGAATGCATGTCCAAATTATTGCTTTCCGATACATTTGATCCATTCCTTTTTATCGAAGGTGAAATTGTCACATTTGGCACATTCAAAATAGATGGATACTTAAAAAAAGAGTTTTTTGATATGGACCAAGTTCCTGAGCGAACCTATGCATTATGGAAAGATGTTCGCGATTACTGTTTTTCTATTATAAAAGGAAAACGTACTCCTCTCAGTTTTCATTTTGTACTATCGCTTTCTGACTCTAATATCGAAAAATTTTTGAAACAGAATGATTTTTCTTTCCAGCCTCAAGATGTTCGTGGACTATATATCAATTTAAAATACGATGGTTCCAAGTTACACTGTATCACTGGAACATCCATGAATCTCTTTACTATGGATAAATCGCTAGAACAAGCATGGGACATTATGGTACAAAAATTCTTCATTCAAAAAGAAATTGCATTTGAACTACTTTAGTAAAAAGAATCTCTTCTTAGGGATTCTTTTTATATGCTTTCCCAAGTAACCTGATCCGTATCTTTTTTATACATTTCTATCAAATATAGTTTTCTTTCTGCTTGTCCCCACTTTGTACTTTCCTTTAATTTTGCAACATAACTTTGAGATACAAATCGTACATATCCCAATTTCGTCATCTTTTCTTCTGGTATCTCTATATATAATTTCGCAGTTGTCTCTGCTCTCCCTCCCTGTTGATCTTCCACAGAATATTTTACTTCTATTATTCGTTTCTTTTCGATTTTCTCTTCATCAGTATATGCTAGAGCAATCTTATTTCGTATTTCCTTCCAATTCTCAATTACAATTTTATCACTGATATCTCCTTCTTCCTTATCATTTGCTGTTGCTGCCTTTTGCAAGTACTCATAGTCAAACCCTGTAACAAGTTCCTCTTCTTTTACGGTCGTGTCTTTTGCTTCAATTTGAGGAAACTCATCCCATATTGCATACAAAACAGTATCTTGTAATGTATCCCATTTTCTTGTAGTTCCTATCTGCGAAGTATAATCGTTTCCTGATCCATCCGCTTTGCTATTCCACCCTACAAAATTATGCTTGTCATATGTAAATACATTCTTTCGAATTGTATAGTTCTCACCATATCTTACCTTTTCTGCTTTCATCTCACCCTTCGCATCTTCTGCATTTTTATCATACTTTAATTCATACTGATTCGCTTTCCACTGTGCATACAGTGTAATGTTTTTATTCCAAATCCATTTTCTCTTTTGTCCTATGTAGTTGGTCCAGTCACTTCCTTCTCCATTCGCCTTTTCATTCCATCCTTCAAACGTATAACCAATATTTTTATAGAAATTATCATATACAAAAAATTCATCTTCTAAGCTCACATCCTCTGACCATTTATTTCCATATTTTTGACTAGTTCCTCCATTTCCGTCATACATTATTGTATAGTTCGGCTCATATACATAAAAAGCTAAATCTTGAACAGACGTTGATGTAGTAACTGCAATATATGCTTGAAATCCTGCTGGTGGCGAAGCATATTTTGAAAGATCGTTAAAGAAAACATCATATTTTGAAGATGCACCTGTATTTGCTTCTCCAATATAAGCATCAGAAACTGCAATTGCAGTCAAAATATGTTGTCGTGCTTTATCCGTTGAGTAAGAAGAAATAATGCTTCCTGGTCCATCTTTTCCATAATACAACGCTTTTCGCAACAATTCATTGTCTACTCGTTTCACAGATGAAATCGATGCTCCCTTTGCATGATTCAGATTATATTCTGCACAGTACGCTGAAACATTATTTACGGTATAATCTCCTGATGAGATGCCACTTGTTATCTTTTCATAGCTTGTGATCGTATACGTCGTAAAGAACGCTGGTGTCTGTTCCATTTCCATAATTTTTGCATTTGCCACATCAATAAATGTTTCAAATCCAAACAATTCAAAAATGTGATTTTTAAACACTTGCATTTCCTGCAACGAAATATTTTCCGATTTGTCAACATAACTTTCCAGCAATTCTATACTTTCCACCAAGCTAACTTTTGTATTTTCAATCACTTCTTTCTGATATATCATAAGTTTCTGACTAATTGAAATATCTCTTTGTTCTTTCTGTTGTTCTAATACTTCAATATATAAATCAAAGTACACCCCAAGTGCATGTACATCTTTTGATAATACTGTTTCTGTTTCTTGTAGTTCATAAACAAATATCATTTCATGAAGAAGACCATATTTTACCCAAAGAAACAATTCTTGTATTTGATCTTCTGAAAGTTTTTCATACAACTGATTTCTTGTGTCATTTTCTAATTCATAAAATACTTCACAAAAATGTCCGCTTCCATGAAGAATATCTATTATCTTATCATAATCTACTTTTTCTTCTCCTATAAGTACCGTCAATTCTTCCATCTCTTTTTCGTAATTAATTTCATAAGGTCTTATTGTTTTAGTCTCTGCAGACACAGGAATCGCCCGCATAAGCAACAATGCTAAAATACATCCAATTATTATTTGTTTCAAACTTCCACCTCCTCTTTATCACCTTGCATATCCACTTAAAGTACCTTCCTTATTCAATTGAATAAATCCTAATTGTACTGGATATTTCATCAGAACTGTACACATCCTATCTGTTACATATTCTACCGCATCACTCTTTCCACAATTTTCACATAGTAACGATCCCCCATTACTATCACTTAGCACCTGATTGCACGCACTACAGATCCAATTTTTATTTCTATTTTCTTCCACCTCTAATTGGTAACCATTTTGCGCTGCAATATCTTTACAATTTTGAATCACATCTGTGTCAAAATCACTTGCTTCTATCTGTCCTATACAGTTTGAATGAAATTTCTTTGCCGCACTAATCTGTGATGAAGCTCCGATAAACTGTGTCATAATCATTACAGATAGCATAACAATAAAGAGCGTTACAAAAGTCTCTATCATTTGTTTCATCCTATTTCATCCTCCCCCTAAAATACTAAAATATTTATTTTTTTTGTGGATGTATGATTTCGCTGATTTGTTGCTACTACAATAAGCTGATAACTTCCAACTTGATTGATATCTAAATCATCCATTCCATTGATTATGAGATTTTCACAATTTTTTTGTCTTGTCTCATCTTCATATGCTGTTATATATTGTTTCGGTTCAAATAACTTGTCGCCTTTCTGTACTCGAACACTATTCGGTGCAATAATTACAGGATGTTGTATTTTCATATTGGAAGCATTAGGTATTTCTTTTCCCGCATCATAATATCCCAAATTTAATGTTCCTGTTAAAAAATACGTTCCCATTCCCATGATCATGCTTCCTATAATCACAGCTAGGATTGCTCCTCCATATTCTTCAATCAATATTTTCATCTTCTCACCTACTACATCATATTTTCTAGTACAGGTTTCAAGATAATATCTATTGTTTTTGCAAGCTCTACTCCATACTGGACACAAATTGCTCCTCCAATAATAGAAGCAATTGTTCCTCCATATTCTGTTAGCAATTCTCTCATTGTATATTCCTCCTAATTACCATCCTAAAAATGTCCCTGCTCGACAACATTCCATCACCTCTGCATATGCAAATAAGATTGCTAAAAAAAAGAGTATCAGCACCACACATCCACCATATTCTTCTAAGAATTCCTTCATAACCGTCCTCCTTTACATTAGATTGCTGTAGGAAAACACTTTTAAAAATGTAAAAATCATTAACATTAAATCAACTACTAATTTCCCTAGAGAAATAATCATAGGTGCTGCAACTAAGAAACCAGTAATTGCTGTTGTATCTTCCTCCCGCAATTTTTCAGCTTGATCTAATAGTTTTGTATTTCTTTCAATTAATGTATCCACTTGTTTTACAATTTCATCCTTTCCCATCATATTCAAGGAATAAAGCATTTTCATTGAAGAAGATATTTCTGGAATATCATATTTCTCCAAAAAATGAATATATGGTTTGATTGAAATAACATCCTCACTTAGTTCCTTTATTAGTTGCTGTAACGGATTTTTCAATACATAAGGTGCTGTTGCAATAGAATTTTCAATTGCTACTGCTATATTTTCCCGTTGCATACTTAATGATAGATTACGCATCCAAATGGGAAAGGCTTTTTCAATTTCTCGTGTTATCCGTTTCTTGGCTGCCTTCACACTTCTTTTCGGCTGTGACCATAAAAAATATATACCCAGCATACTTCCCACAATCACAAAATTCTGCTTCATCACAATTCCACAACTTATAAATATTCCAAAAAGTGCAAACATTGGTATGAAATGAATTCTCATGCTTCTTTCTTTCATATTTTCTATTGTTTGATAATCTTTCAAAATTCTTTTTTCGTTTACTACATCCTTCTTCAACCAAGAACCACTCATTTTCGTCTGTACCAATACGTACAGCCAAAGAAATAGTATTAATGTACTTGTTGTTGTAATTTGATATATCCAATTGTTCTTGATTGAAAATTCCTCTGGAAACATTTTTGTTGTCGCAAAGCAAATAAATAATGCCAATCCGATTGCCAGTGTAATATTATTCTTGATTCGTTTTCTTTGTTTTTGAAATTCATATACACGAGCTGTCCATGATTTCACGTCTTCCAATAAAATATCAATTGCTCCTTGAAATTCTCCACCTTTTGTCTCAATTTCTTCCAAAAAACTATGTAGCGCATACATGCGCTCACAGCCATAGTTCTTTTCAATCTGCTCTAAACTTTCGCGATATAAATTTGTTTCATAGGTGCCCTTCTCCAAATATAGAATTGATGTACTAACCGTTTCTTTTATGTTTCCAGTCATGATTTCTTGTGTATCGCGCAACGCATTTAACACCTTCGGTTTCTTTTTAAATGCATAGATCATCTGTTCCAGATAAGATACAACATCACTAAATTTCTGCTGTTCATACATATATTGAAATTGACTTGCAATAATCGTAGGTAATGTAAGAATTGCGGCAAGTCCGATAACACTAATGCATTGCCAACGAAGTCCATACAATTTCCCAAAGAATAAAATTCCTCCAAATACTATTGCTGTCTTTTTTATAAAACTACCAAAAGAATACTCGAATCCATATCCTGCAATCTGCTTTTTCATGCATTGATATGTTTTTATCACCACTTCACACCCTCTCTATATTGCGTAAAAGGATTCTCTATCTCATGCATTTGAAATTTCCGTTGTATATTACTAGGTAATTGTCTTCTATCTTGATTCATTTGTGTTCCATCCCATATTATATGTATTCGATTTGTTTCATTTTCACGTGAAAAAACACCAATCTGGGCAATTTCCCGCTCAATCCCTTTTTCCGTTACTTTCGAACGAACTAATACTCCAACATCTAAAAAAGAATATATATGATTTAAAATATTCGCTTTATATTCTGGTAACATATTCATCATGCGATCTGGTATCTTGCGTACATCATCTGCATGTAATGTTGTTAAACAATGTGTTCCATTCGACATATTTTCTATCAAATATTTCACTTCAATGGAACGTGCCTCTGACAGCATAATCCAGTCAGCTAATTGTCTTAAACAAGTTTTTAATGCTTTTTCATAAGAAAATGCTTCATCCACTCGCAAAGATACGCAATCCTTTTCTGGATTTATGTCCCTATACCGGATTTCCAAATTGTCCTCAATTGTAATCACTCGTTCATTTGCTGGAATATACGCTGTGCATGCCTTTAATAATTCTGTTTTGCCAGCTCCGGGTAATCCACAAAATACAATACTCATCTTTGCTCTCACACAATTTTCCAAAAAATTGTGAATGTCTTCTGTGCAATATCCAGAAGCTATCA
This sequence comes from uncultured Faecalimonas sp., assembly GCA_964440185.1. Lineage (GTDB taxonomy): Bacteria > Bacillota > Clostridia > Lachnospirales > Lachnospiraceae > Faecalimonas. Next base: position 20,816 of record CAYTRJ010000002.1, read on the forward strand.
TATTCTCCTTACAAAGTCTTCTCACTGCAGGTGTTTTTCGAATAGAAATACTTCTTCCTGTTGATGTGACACTTTCATGAATAATAGAAATGCGAAGTTCATCTGTGTCTGCTTCTAAAATGGGATCATATTGATTAAATGATTTGTTCATAAGATTTGCTAAATACTGTGAGAATTGTTCTACGAAATGCTTTTCTAAATAGAACCCCAAAATGCAATAACGCCCTTTCTTTAAATGATTGAGCCACAAAGATACGCCATTCCAATTGATGTCTGTTATATTCTCATCCTTTATGTAAGGTAACAATGCTCCAAATATCTTGTCTTGTAACTGCAATGCCATAACGTTTCTCCTCCTTTGAATAAATAAGCAGACATTATCGTCTGCTTATCATCATCTTCTGTCTAGTTCACAAATGTTGGCGCCATCGTCTTTACATGTGCTTCTGCTTGTGCTTTAAACGCAGAAATAAGTGTACTAAATGCAGTTTGAATTGAATCTCCCACTGGAGTTGCAATTAAAATTAGAATTGCTACAACTGCAATCACAAATACAGCAATTCCATATTCTTCTAAAAATGCTCTCATCTAATGTCCTCCTTTCTTTTGATAAGCTTATTGTATCTTGCCTCATTCTGTACCAAAAGGTATTGTTTAGTTCTCTTTGGTATCTTTCTTCCTTCTTTTAACTCTTTTGGTACATTACGGTATTATGTAATCATATATAACTGTTTCCTCGGCATTTACCGTATTTACTTTTCCCATATTGTTATAAGTCAGTGACGTCTGCACACGTAATAATCCTTCTGCTTGATCTGCTGCAAGAAATTTAACCTTTACAATATCATCTGCTTGAATACGTTTTTTTAAATTTTCTTTAAACCTCATACACATAATCTCATTCTTATCTTCCGAAATATCCGCATACTGATTCCATATACTAAACCATGTATTTTTTTCACTACATTCTTTCAAGGTTTGATATGCTGAATCACGTGTGGTTTGTTCCAAAAAAATCTCTTTTTCTGACTTTGTTTCAATAGAAATAACTGATACTAAAATGAAAAGCGAAAGTATTCCTAGTCCCATACCTAATATCAAATTTTTCATAGACTTATATTCACTCCCTTCATTTGTCGCAAAATTTTATCTAACCCAGCATTTTTTAATTGACATAACTTTGTTTTTGAACCTCTTATCGTATTTACTGCAAAAGTCCATCCGTTCTTTTTTACATAAAGTTCTTCTAGAATCAGCTTCATCTCCTGAGGTAGCTGCAGATAATAATACCAAATATAATTGATACAGGATTCCACTGCTAAAACTTCTTTTAAAGATTCCTGATACATATCTCTTAACTCTATTTCCTCCTTACATATTGTCTCAATTCTGTCATCCATAATAGGAGACTCTTTCAGCCGCTTAATATCACTATTCAAACGTTCTATTTCTTTTATCTGTGCATATTTTTTTTGCTCATATTCTGCTAATAATTCCTCCTTGTTTTTCAACACTTCAATCACATCTTGCTTCTCCATTTCTCTTTTCATATAGACTCCTTTCCACGTAAAATGCGTACGCAAAAAAGACAATATCCGCTTTGTTATTGCTACACATCTTCGCTATTATATTTTTCTTTTTTGGATATTTTGGCGAATTGCCATTTGAATTTTGGAAGAGCGGAATGCTCTCCGATTGATTGTTTTGTTATTTTAGCACAGTCTATTTTCTCTGTAAACAGAAAAAAGAGAATCTTGCGATTCCCTTTTCTCTAACTATTTTGTTAATAGCATCATAATTTCATTACTTCTATTAATAAATGCTGTCATTTCTTCTGAATTTAATGGTTTGTTTCCAAGAAGCGCTAAATCATATAATTGCTTGCAGAATAATGTTGTATTTTCATCTGCTTCATGATGTAGCACATATTGTACCAATGGATGATTTGCATTTAACACAAGTGTCAATTCTGTTTCCATTCCTGGCATTCCAGACATACCATACATCTTCATCATTTCCTGCATACGAAGTGTTTCTTCAGACAGCGTCATCATAGATGCTACATTTTCATTTTTTAAATTTTCAACCTTTACATCTAGATTTTCTTTTTCGAGTGCCTTGCGGAACAATTCTGTCAATGTATTTATATCCGCTTCTGCTACTGCTTCTTGCTTAAATGATTTGGTAATATCTGCATCAATTCGTTGGAATTTGACATTTTCATTACGTCCTTCTAACTGTGTTATAAATGGGCTATCGATATTATGTGTCAAGATTACGGCATCCATTCCTTCTTCCTTGAACATATTTACATATTGACTTTGTTGCTGCTCATCTGTTACATAGTAAATCGTTGCAATTTCTTTGTCATCCACAGTTTCTACACTTGCCGCTTCCACACATTCTTTCAATGTTAGATACTTATGGTCCAAGTTTTTAAATAACATATAGTCGCTCATCTTGTCACAGAATTTTGTATCTTTTAAGCATCCGAATTTAATAAATGGACTAATGTCATCCCAGTAAGATTCATAGGATTCTTTATCTGTTTTACACATTCCAATAAGTTTATCTGCCACTTTTTTCGAAATATAGTCTGAAATCTTCGTTACAAATCCATCATTTTGAAGTGCACTACGCGATACGTTCAGCGGAAGATCTGGGCAGTCAATTACCCCTCTTAACACCATAAGAAATTCAGGAATTACCTCTTTGATATTGTCTGCAATAAATACTTGATTGTTGTATAATTTGATTTTTCCTTCTACAGATTCGTATTCATTGTTTAATTTAGGGAAATAAAGAATTCCCTTTAAGTGAAATGGATAATCCATATTCAAATGGATCCAGAACAGTGGTTCTTTGTAATCCATAAACACTTTACGATAAAAATCGATATAATCTTCTTTTTTACATTCACTTGGATTCTTTGTCCATAAAGGAGCAGTATCATTTAATGCCTTTGGTTCTTCCGCATCTTCTTTTACCTCTTCATTTTCCTTTGTAAGATAAATCTCTGTAGGCATGAATGAACAATATTTTTCTACTACTTCTCTTACGCGGTATTCATTTGAAAATGCATAACTATCATCATTTAAGAACAAAGTAATCTCTGTTCCAACTGTTTCTTTCTTTCCTTCTTCTATATCATACTCTGTTCCACCATCACATTCCCAATGTACTGGTGCTGCACCTTCTTTGTATGATAAAGTATCAATGTGAACTTCTTTTGCTACCATAAATGCCGAGTAGAATCCAAGTCCAAAATGTCCGATCATTTCATCTTCCGATGTTTTATCTTTATATTTTTCTAAAAATTCTGTAGCACCAGAAAAAGCAATCTGTGTAATATATTCTTCTACTTCTTCTGCTGTCATTCCAAGACCGTTATCAATAAATTTTAATGTCTTTTTTTCTCCATCTACTACTAACTCAATCTTACCTTTGTAGTCATCTGGAAGACTATATTCTCCCATCATATCTAATTTCTTTAATTTTGTAATCGCATCACATCCATTGGATACAAGTTCGCGAATAAAAATATCATGATCTGAATACATCCATTTCTTTATAATTGGAAAAATATTTTCACTATTGATTGAAAGATTTCCGTGTTTTTTTGCCATCAACTAACATCTCCTTTTATAAATCTAATTCATCTAAGGGATATATTAATACGCTCTTTTTGAAAAGTCAACCAAAATTAGCACTCTTTTACTAGGAGTGCTAATAATTTAATATTTTATTTATACTTTCTTTAGATTTTTTCATCTATTGTTTTTCTATTATGGAATATTCCTTGCAAAAGTGATAGAATCATAAGAAATAATTTTACAAAATTTAAATGAAAGGAATTTCATAAAATGGATGGATTAAGAATTATAAATGTTACAAATATGGAATTAGTTTACTCTTTATCTGCTGTCGCAGATGATATATGGCATCAGCATTTCACACCAATCATTGGAGAAAAGCAAGTAAATTATATGCTTGAAAAGTTTCTTTCTCCAGATGCGTTAGTAGCACAGATCAACTCTGGATATGAATATTTTCTTCTTTCCTACGACTATACTTTTGCAGGTTTTGTTGGAATCCACGAAGAAACTGATGCGCTTTTCTTAAGTAAATTCTATGTGCATCAAGATTTTCGAGGCAAAAAGATTGGTTCCTACATGTTCCAAAAATTAATTGAACTCTGCAAAATGCGTAATCTCAAAAAAATCTGGTTAACTTGCAATAAGTATAATGATAATACACTTGCCATCTATGATCATCTTGGATTTAAGATTGTACGCGACGAAGTAACGGATATTGGAAATGGTTTTGTGATGGATGACTACATCCTGGAATATGAAATCTAACTCCTGTTGCAATTTGATTTTTTGCTGATATAATATACCTTATGGTAAAAGGAGGTTCCTGTAAGTGTACAGTTTTATTGTAAATCCCCATGCCCGTTCCGGACTGGGAAGTGTTATTTGGAATCAGTTAGATACAATTTTAAAAGAGAAAAACGTTGCATACGAGGTCTATTTTACAAATTACCAAAAGCATGCAACAGAGATTGCACGACAAATTACATCCGATGGAAAAGAGCATACGCTCATTGCACTCGGTGGCGATGGAACTGTTAATGAAGTAGTGAACGGTATTTCAGATTATCAAAAAGCAATCCTTGGCTACATTCCTATAGGATCAAGTAATGATTTTGCTCGTGGTTTGAAAATTCCAAAAGATCCTTTTAAGGCACTTGAACTGATTTTGGAACAGCCACATTTACATCCGATGGATATTGGAGAATTACGATATAAGAATCGTTTAAGACATTTTGCTGTAAGTTGTGGACTTGGTTTCGATGCAGATATTTGTCACGAAGCAGTTGTATCACGTTTAAAATATATATTAAATAAATTAAAACTTGGAAAACTTACATATGTTGGAATTGCATTACATCGTTTGATTTTAACCAAACCATGTGAGCTAACACTTACATTAGATGGAACAGTAAAAAAAACATTTCCTAACACATACTTCGTTGCATTTATGAATAATCAATATGAAGGTGGCGGCGCAAGATTTTGTCCCAAAGCAAAAAATGATGATGGAAAATTAGGTGTAATCGTTGCATCCAATATTTCAAAGCTAAAAGTACTTTTTGTTATTCCATTCGCATTCTTGGGACTTCATACTGTTTTTAAAGGTGTAGACATCTTTTCTTGCGAACACGTAGAAGTTTCAGCTGAGCGCCCATTGCCACTACATACAGATGGCGAACCAATTTTCTTACAACAACAGATTTCTGTTTGTTGTGCATCTCAAAAATTACGTATTATTACATCTAGAACATAACATTGTGAGGGATTTCATGAAAAAATTTTTTCAAAAATATAAACACGCTTGGGTCTTTTTATATGGATTTATTTATTTTCCTTGGTTTTATTATTTAGAAAAAACTGTTACACATGGGTATAATGTAGTCCAGCTTCCCTTAGATAAAAAGATTCCATTTATAGAGTTCTTTATCATTCCATATTACCTTTGGTTTGCATTTATTGCAGTAGCTGTTTTTTATTTCTTTTTTACGAATACAAAAGAATTTTATAAATTGATCACATTCCTGGTAATTGGTATGACGCTCTTTTTAGTTATTTCTACACTCTTTCCAAACGGACAGATGCTTCGTCCAACACATTTTGTTAGAGATAACATTTTTACAGACTTGGTAAAACAATTATATATACTAGATACACCAACCAATGTCTTTCCTAGCATTCATGTATATAACTCAATTGGTGTTATGGTTGCAATTAATTCCAGCGAACAATTAAAGTCAAAGAAATGGGTAATCCATTTAACCAATGTTTTAGGATGCCTGATCATTCTTTCTACGATGTTCTTAAAACAACATTCTGTTTTAGATGTAATCGGAGCTGGTATCTTTGCTACTATTTCTTATGTGTTTGTATATGCAAATGAACCAAAAAGCACACATGTTTTTTCAAAATCAATTTCTTAAAAAAATTCCCGTAGAACTGTTTTCCACGGGAATCTTTTTTACCTTATAATTTATCCACAAGCGCCATTGCTGTTGGTCCTAATTTTATCTGTAACGCATCTGTATACGTTTCAAATGCCGCTGGAATCGGATATTCTCGCTGTACCTCTTCTGGATGTACGAATAACATTTCTTCCTTACAAGCATGCTCTAATTCATCCACTCGTACACTGTACCCAATCATATGCCATTCCACATGGCTAAAAATATGTTTGCCAACTTCTAATGGCTGAATATAAATTGGCGCAAGTCCAATCTCTTTACTATAAGCAACTGCTTCTTCCTGAGTCAAATGGCCATTCACATTTGGAAATTCGTAAAGTCCAGCTAGTAATCCTTTCGCTGGCCGTTTTCGGATTGCTACATTTTCTCCATCTTTAAAAATAAATACGGTCTTTTTCTCAATGCGTCTTTCTTTAGCTTTCGCCTTCACTGGCAGTTCTAGTTGTGTGCCATGTCTGTATGCTTTACAAAATTGTGACACAGGACATTCTTTACATTTAGGTGCTCCATTTGGTACACATACAATAGCACCTAATTCAATCAAGCCTTGGTTGAAATCACTTGCTGCTTCCTCTGGTATCACTTGCTCTAACATTTCTTCTGTTTTTGCTTTCACACTTGCTTTCATGATATCATCGTAATTTTCTGTGATACGTGAGATTACACGAAGTACATTCCCATCTACTGCTGGCTTTGGAATCCCATACGCAAACGAACTGATTGCTCCTGCTGTATAATTTCCAATTCCTGTTAACCCTAAAATTTTTTCATATTCCCTTGGAAAACTGCCCTCATATTCTTCCATGATCTGAATTGCAGCTTTCTGCATATTTCGCACTCGGTTATAGTAACCAAGTCCTTCCCAAAGCTTTAAAATGATATCTTCCTTCGCTTCTGCTAAATCACGAATCGTAGGGAGCTCTTTCAAAAATCTTTCATAATATGGTTTTACAGCTTCCACTCGTGTCTGCTGTAACATAATTTCGGAAACCCACACATGATAAGCTGTTGGATTTTTTCTCCATGGAAGGTCTCGTTGATTTGTACGATACCATTCCACTAAAGGCATTACCATCCCTTTCAAATTCTTATTCTCTAAAAGTACTGGAACTTCTTTTCGAATAACAATACTATCCTTTGTCACTTTACAGTCATAAGCAAGTACCTGAACACCTTGTTCTTTTGCCTCTTCTAGTGCTTTTGCAAAAGCTGCATGTCTCTTGACATTCGGTGTGAAATAACGTACTCCTTGCATCTGAATCACGAAAAATACATACGCTTCATATCCTGCTTTTTTTGCTTCCACCAGTTCTTGAAGATGCTTTACACCTCTTTCTGTCGGTGCATCTGGAAATAGCACTACATTCTCTTCCTCCAAAGTCACCCCTTTGATTTCTACAAATATTTTTCGCTCTCCAGCCTCTATATAAAGGTCAAACCTTGATTTTCCAAAGGTTGTCTCTGGGCGAATCCTTGTTGCATCTGGGAATAAATTCCCTTTGCGAATCCATTCCTCCACTACTTTATTGGGAATCTGAGAATCCATATTGATCATACGATTTCCTTTTTTGACTCCTATCAGATCCCATTGCGTCTTTCGTTCTGGATTATCAGCTTTTTGTACATAAACCGTTGCTCCCGGTACCAAAAGTTCTGCACAGCGGCCTGTATTTTTCACATGCACAATTTCTCTCTGGCCTTTTATCTCAACGTAAGCAATAAATCGGTTAGGACGTTCTAAAAATTTCCCTTCCTGTATTCTTTCATATTTCATCTATCATTTCTTCCTTCTTTACAATACGCTTATTATACATGATAAACAAATACAAAAAAAGGATGTTCCAGCTTTTTTTGCGGAACATCCTGCATTTTTTAAAGAACCTTTGACAAAAATTCTTTCAATCTTGGATCTTGTGGATTTTCAAAGAATTCTTTCGGATTATTTTCTTCCTTGATCACACCTTCATCAATAAAGATAACACGATTTGCTACTTCTCTTGCAAATCCCATTTCATGTGTAACAATAACCATTGTTAGTCCCTCATTTGCAAGAGACTTCATAAGTTCTAAAACTTCTCCTACCATTTCTGGGTCCAACGCTGATGTTGGTTCATCAAAAAGAACTACATCTGGATTCATTGCTAATGCTCGGATAATTGCAACACGTTGTTTTTGTCCGCCTGAAAGTGTAGATGGATATACATCTGCTTTATCTTCCAAGCCAATTTTCTTTAATAATTCCATTGCTTCTTCTCTGATTTCAGCAATGATTTCTTTCTTCTTTGCTCTTCCAACTCCTTTTGTTCTTACATGAACTGGAGCAAGCATAATATTTTCAATTACTGTTTTATTATTGAACAAATTAAAATGTTGGAATACCATTCCCATTTTTCTGCGGTGAATATTAATATCAACACTAAAGTCTGCAATATCTACTCCATTGAAAATAATCTGTCCTCCTGTTGGATCCTCCATACAGTTCATACAACGAAGAAATGTACTTTTCCCAGAGCCAGATGGCCCAATTACACAAACGATGTCTCCTTTATTAATTGTCACATCGATTCCTTTTAATACTTGGTTTCCACCAAAGTCTTTTTGAAGATTAATGACGTCGATCACTTTTTGCCAGGCTCCTTTCCATAAGTTTAATTCCTGCACTGATAATTAATACTAATCCCATATAAATAAATGCCATGATAATATATGGTACCATAAATTCATAATTATTTGCTCCGATTGTACTAAATGCTCTGTAAAGGTCTGTTGCACCTACAAAGCTTACAACTGATGTTTCTTTTACCAATGCAATAAATTCATTTCCTAATGCAGGTAAGATATTTTTTACTGCCTGAGGAATAACAATTTTGATCATGGTTGTTCCAAAGCTTAATCCCACTGCACGTCCTGCTTCCATTTGTCCTGCGTCTACTGATAGGATACCACTTCTCATAATTTCTGAAATATAAGCAGCACTGTTCAAACCAAAAACAATAATAGATACATTTACACCAGAACCACGGATTCCCATAAGTGGATATAATACATAGTAAAATATCAATAATTGCACTACAATTGGTGTCCCTCTAAAAAGGTTTACATAAAATCCACAAACTGCATTCAAAATACGTGGTAATAACTTATATTGAGGTATTACACGAAAAGTTGCGATTAAAGTACCTACTACGATACCAATTATCAAACCAAGTATAGCAATGATTAATGTATTTTTTAATCCTTCTATTACTTTTATGTAGCCGCCTTGATCCAGAAATACTTCCATGAACACGGCTATCTTCATATCAAAGTTTCCCATTTTTCTCTCCCTAATCTCTGCATAAGGGTACTACACATTCATGTAGTACCCTGCCATTTTTCTACTCTTATTGAACCATTGCATTAATTGCTGATGTAATTGCTGCTGCAGGAGCTGAATCAATCACTACATAATCGATATTTCCTGATAGCATATCTTGTACAGCTAAAGAGCCATTACTATATCCAACTGTTTCTACACCAAATCCATCAAATCCCCAGTCAGCATCACCTTCACAGTAGAATTGAGCTGTTGTTCCTGATTGTACACCAATCTTTGTTTTGCTATCTTTTTCAGCTAAGATTGCTTCTACATCAGAAGCTTCTTTACAATCAGCAAATTCTGTATTATCAGATGTTACTACTAATTTTTGTGCTGCATTGTAATATGATGTTGAAAATTCTACTGCTTCTTTACGTTCTTCATTTACTGTAAGTCCTGCCATTGCAATATCACATTTTCCTTGTTGTACTGATAAGCATACAGCATCAAAACTCATGTTTACGATTACTAATTCTTTTCCTAATTCATCTGCAAGTAATTGTGCGATTTCCATGTCAATACCATAGTATTTATTTCCTTCTGTGTATTCAAATGGAGCAAATTCTGCATTTGTTGCAACTACTAATTGATCTTTAGAGTCATCTACTTCTGAAGGAGCTTCAATTCCTACTGGTTCTCCATCGCCGAAATAGTGATCACAGATTTCATCAAATGTTCCATCTTCTTGAATTTTAGCAATAAATTCATTTGTTTGTTGCAATAATTCTGGTTGATTCTTATCAACACCAAATGCATATTCTTCACTTGTTAATTCAATGTCGATAACTTGTGCTGTTACAGCTTCTTGACTTCCTTTGTTGTCTCCACCACATGCTGTCATTGATAATACACATGCAGCTGCTAATACTACGCTTAATAATTTTTTCATTTTCATAATAAGTTCCTCCTCTATCTTGTGAATATTTTTTGTATATTAATTCGTTGATATGTCATATTTTACACGCTTTTATTCATTTGTCAAGTATAAAAATACATTTTTATTCAATATTTATGCATTTTCTTGTATTTTATGCAAAAAATGCTTTTATTCCGAAGAAAAGAAGGATCAAAACACCTAAAACAATACGATAATATCCAAATACTTTAAAGTCATTTTTCTTGATATATCCCATTAAGAATTTGATTGCAAAGACAGATACAATAAATGCTGTCGCACAACCTACAAGCAGGATCATCAATTCATTTCCTGCAAATCCTCCACCTTCAGTAAAGAACTTCAATAGTTTCAACGCACTTGCTCCAAACATAACAGGGATTGCTAGGAAAAATGTAAATTCTGCTGCCACATAACGTGATACTCCTAATAATAATGCACCAATAATAGTTGCACCTGAACGAGATGTACCAGGAACCAAAGATAACACTTGGAATACACCAATCAAGAATGCCGTCTTATATGTAAGTTGTGATAGTTTTTCCACTTCTGGCGTTCTCGTTTTGTTCCAATTTTCAATGATAATAAAAAGCACCCCATACAAAATCAACATAGCTGCCACTACAATACTTGTATGTAAATGTTCTTCCATCCAATCATCAAATAAAATGCCAAGTACACCTGCTGGAATACATGCAATCACCACTTTCATCCACAGCTGAATCGTATGTACACGTTGTGTTCTATTTTTCTTTGACGAAAATGGGTTCAACTTATGGAAATACAATACGACAACTGCCATAATTGCACCAAGCTGCACTACTACATTGAACATTTCTTTAAAGTCTTTGCTTGCATTTAATTTGATAAATTCATCTACGAGTATCAAATGACCTGTGCTACTGATTGGTAGCCATTCTGTAATTCCTTCCACAATTCCAAGTAGGATTACTTTTAAAATTTCTAACATACTTAATTTCCTTCCTTTTTCAATACATGAGTTTCAATTGCCTTCGCCACACCATCCTCATTGTTTGATTCCGTAACATAAGCAGCAATTTCTTTCAGTTTTGGGTTTCCATTTTCCATCGCAATACCTAGTCCAACTGCTTTCAACATTTCATAATCATTCATACCATCTCCGCATGCCATGATTTCTTCACGCTTAATACCAAGTATTTCTCCTAGACGTAATAAAGCTTGCCCTTTATTCGTCCCTTCCATATTGACTTCAATACTATTGTCAAATGCTCCAGAAGCTGTAATTCCTTCAATGGATTGTATACGCTTCATCGCTGCTTCTCGGTCCGAAACGCTTGCAAATACCCCATGTACCTTATCTACGGGTTGATTCATCTGAAGCAAAGCTTCTTTAACATCTTCAACATCATTACGTGTCTTCAAAACATACTCTATCATGCTTGGATTTTCAAAATATTTTTCTAGATGCTGCATACAGGATTTTTTTGTATACCCTATACCATCTACGAAAATTTCATACATATTATCATAATCTTCCAAAACTTCTAACACTTTCTCTGCTCTATCTACTGGTAATAAACTTGTATAAATGTCCTCTTTCGTAGCGAGATCAACAATACGTCCTCCATTAGCTGTTACGGCATATTTCATCATAGGAAATATGCTTAACTCTTTTTGAATTGCTGAAATTGGACGACCTGTTGCCAGTAGTACAAGTACTCCTTCTTCCATAGCTTGTTCCAGCACACGTTTTGTATAAGGAGTAATTTCCTTATTGTCATTTAAAAGAGTTCCATCCATATCCAGACCAATCAGTTTAATTCTATTATTCATCTTTCACCAATTCTCTTTCTTCTCTTTTGAAACGATATAATTGCTTACTAATTTTATCTTGATTCCGTTCAAAGGCTTCCAAACCAAATGCCTTCATATCTTCTACCTGTTTTGTATTCGATGCCGGTACAAATAATACCATATCTTTAGCAGGCACCATGATAAGAAGATCGTCTTGCAATTTATCTACACATACATTCCAGATATGCTTTAGACAAAGCGCACTCGCCTCATGATGTCCATCTGCTAAAATTCCAAATCCACCGTACATTGTATTCGATATTACATAGTGAATATTCTTCGCAAGATTTTCACAAGCAATTTGGTAGATTTCTTCAACTGATATTTCAGGTGGCAGCATGTTATCTTTTAAGATTTCGTAAACATCTTCTCCACGTTCAATAGCAAATACAATCATCAAGTCCCCCACAAAGGAAACAATTGGAGTATCATTGGGAGAAATATATTTCCCATTCAACGCTTTGTGATCTACTAACGTTTCTTTTACCCATGGATAAATCTTACTTTTTATATTTTCAAACAGATAATGTTCTTCTTCGTATTTTTTCATCTATCGTATTCCTTTCTTTCCCATTTGGAGTCCATTATATCAAAATTTGATTCATTACGCAATTTATAGTATAATAGCCCATAGTATTTAAGAAGAAAGGAACTCTATATGAAATTCACTCGCATATTTGCGCTTCTTCTAAGCGCAACACTTTTCATTGAATCATTTGTATCCGTTTCTGCAACAAATACAATCGATTCTTTAGAAAAGGAAACATCTGATCTACAATCTGAAGTTTCAAACATAAATGATCAGCTTGCCTCCTTAGAGCAAGATTTAGATTCTCTTTTATCACAAATTGAATCGGTCTCAGCTGAGCTTACAAAAACCAAAGAAGCTCTTGCGACTGCAAAATGGGAAGAGGAAAAACAATATGAAGCCATGAAGCTTCGCATCAAATATATGTACGAAAATGGAAGTCATTCTTTTTTGGAAATTTTATTGGAATCCAAAAGCATGGCAGAATTTCTAAACAACGCGCAGTATGTTTCTGCAATCAGTCAGTATGATAAAAAAGTACTACGCGAATTAGAAGAAACCAGTAACATGATCGCTGAGCAGGAAAAAGAATTTGCTAAGCAAGAAGAAGAATTGCAGCTCTTAAAAAATGCACTTGCAAACAAAGAAGTCTTGCTTAATCTAGAATTAGATAGTACCTCAGCCGAACTTGCAAATGTAACAGATAAATTAGCTGCTGCCAAAAAAGAAGCGGAGAAAGCACAAGCAGCTCTTAAAGAAGAAGTTACGCCAACACCTCCATCTAATGAAAATACGGATAACGATTCTAGTAGTTCTGATTCTTCAGATTTCAATCTTTCTGCGACGGCATCTGACATAGAATTGTTTGCAGCTCTGATAGAATGCGAAGCTGGAAGTACTGACTACGAAGGAATGCTTGCGGTTGCTTCTGTTGTAATGAACCGTGTAAAAAATCGTTATTATCCCGACACCATTCGCGGTGTTATTTTCCAAAGTGGGCAATTTACTCCAGTTGCTTCAGGGAAAGTCGAAAAAGTCTTGTCACGTGGTGTCAAATCATCCTGCGTACAAGTTGCAAATGATGCACTTGCTGGAAAAAATAATGTAGGGGATTGCTTGAATTTTCGTTCTGCAAGTACTGGACGCCCTGGCATGTTAATTGGTGGCAACGTGTTTTTCTAAATTCATATGATATAACAAGTCAAGACCAAGGCTCTTTATTGGAGTCTTGGTCTCTTATTTTTATCTTATTTCAATTACACTGTTTGTCTTTTTTCATATAAAACATATGCGATTGCTACAGCTGATGCAAGTAACGCTACTGCTGGTAAAAATGATACCATATCACTTGTTTGCACTGCAGTTCCATTTTCTCCTACTGTTACTTGATTCCAGTTTACAGTTAGTGTCGCATCATAATTAGAACCTGCACCAAATTGTGTGCTCATTACATTGCTTCCAATTACCATAGCTAATTTGTATGTATTTTGTACTTTTGAAACAGGGAATGTCATAGTTGTTACATATCCAGCACTATTTGTTGTATATTTTGCATTTACCCATTCAGAACCATTGTGATAAGCAATTGTGCCTGCTCCCTCACTTGTAGCTGTTCCAACATAAGTGTCTGCTGTCACACCGTAAATTGTAACTGAGCTTGTTCCAAAGTATAATTTAATGGATGCACTTCCATCTTCTGCTACAATAAGCTCTGCATTTTTAAGAAGTGCTTGTCCAAATTCTACGCCACCCATTGCGTTCACATAACATGAAAGATTCGCTTTCAATCCATATGTTCCTGCTTCTAATTCTGATAGATTCGATACTGAAATCACTTTGCTTACTGTAGTTTTTTCATTCTTGTTTGATGTGTTTGTGTTAGAAGTTGCTGCATTGTTTGTATTATTATTTGTGTCATTTGTTGTATTATCCTTCACATCTTCCTTCACATCTTCTTTTACATCTTCTTTTGTATCGTTTTCAATGTTATCATCTGAAGCATCTTCTTCAACAACTTCTAATACTTTTGTATTTGTCCAATTTACAGTTAAAGTCGCATGATATCTTGCTCCTTCTCCTCCAAATTGTGTTCCCATGACATTACTATTTACATATAGTGCTAATTGATATGTATCTGTCACATTTGTTACAGGAATTTTAACTGTTTCCACATAATTTTCTGTCCCATTCGATGTCGCTGCTGTGTTTTCACTCAATTTGTATTCTGCTGTTTTCCATGCTGTTCCAGCATAATATCCTGGTACATTTGAAGCACTTACAAATGTATTTGCTTGTACTCCATAAATTGTTAACGCCGCTGTTCCAAATGTCATATCCATAGTAGCTGTTCCATCATCTGTAACCTTCACTACCGTTTTTTCTAGCAGACCATCTCCAAACTCAACACCTCCCATTGCATTTACATAGCATGAAAGGGAAGCATCTAGCTCATATGTTCCTTCTTGAAGTTCTTCTAAGTTCGATACAGAGATAATGTCTCCTACACTACTCCCTTTTTCTTCTGCATTTGCAACGTATCCTGCACTACTAAATACAAGTGCTACTGCTGCAACTGTTGCGATTAATTTTTTTAACATGATATATCCTCCTTTATATTTTATTTAAAGGCTTACGCCTAAAAATCTATTTTCTTTTAAAGAGACAAAAGTTTTGTCCCTTCAGTTGTACGATTTCTGTTTTTACAGAAAACGCTTCATTTAATACTTGTTCTGTAACAACTTCTTCTGTTTCTCCACAAGCAATAATCTCGCCTGATTTCATAACAACCACCTCATCTGCATATTCCATTGCTTGATTAATATCATGAAGCACCATTAGGACGGTAAGATGTTGTTCTTGATTTAACTTCCGTATTAATGATAATAATTCTATCTGATAGCGAATATCTAAATATGTTGTAATTTCATCTAGTAGTAATATTTCTGGTTTTTGTGCCAGTGCCATTGCCAGCCATGCACGTTGCTTTTGTCCTCCAGATAGCTGTGACAGTAACTGATGTTCATACTGCTTCGTATTTGTCATAGAAAGTGCCTGTTCTACAGCTTGTACATCTTGCTCCTTTTTGGTTCTGCCAAATACTGATCGATGTGGTGTTCTTCCCATTTCCACTAATTTGCGAACTGTCAGATCCGACGGTGCTGTATTGTATTGATGAACTACAGCTACTTTTTTCGCAAATTCTTTTTGTTTCATTTTCTGAATATTTACACCCTGCAGGGAAATTTCTCCCATTTCCGGCCTTTCTATTCCTGTAAGCAATTTAAACAATGTTGTTTTCCCACATCCATTTGCTCCTATTAGTGCTGTGATTTTTCCCGGCTTTAATCGAAAGGTAACATTCTTTATTATCTTTTTGTCCGGTTGATAACCAAATGTTATATTTCTGCTATCCATAAACACGCTGACTCCTTCTTAACAAAATAATAAACATAGGGCCTCCTATAACTGCCATGATAATGGCCGAAGAAATCTCATATGGATATGCTATAGTTCTTCCAATTGTATCTGCGAGTAAAAAAATGCTTGCTCCTAATATTGCACTATATGGTATTAAGATTTTGTGATTACTTCCCACAAGCAATCTCGCAATATGCGGTACGATCAACCCTAGAAAACTCACGCTTCCAACAACTGCCGTAAATATACTTGCCATCAAAACTGCGATCAAAGAAACCAGTATTCTTATACTATTTACATTGACTCCTAATGAATGCAATGTCTGATCTGATAATGCTAACAAATTACATTGGTTTGATACCAATATCGCCAAAATAATTGTAATCACAAAGTAGATCCCTAGCATTTTTACATCATCCCATGTTTTTAATGATATATTTGCATTTAAAATATTTCCATTTGTAACAGCTGAAACGATTTCCATCAAACTGCTAAACACTGCATCAATTGCAATTCCTACCAAAATCAATCTGATTGGACTTGCACTGCCATTCCATGCCAGTAAATACACCAGTATAAATGCAATCATTCCTCCAGCAAATGAGAAAATTGGCGTTAGCATTGCTATTGCCGGAAAACATACTGGAATAACAGCCGCAGCTAAGCCTGCACCCGATGTAATTCCAATGATTCCTGGATCTGCCAATGGATTTTTCAAAACTGCCTGCATCAAAACACCTGACATTGCCATAATCGCTCCACCTAACAAAGCAACAATGATACGTGGAAATCGTAATTCATAAATAATTGCAACGTTTTCATCGTAGGACACAAACAATCCTTTTAGTAACTGTGGCAGGCTTGTCTTGATCCCACCTGTATTGATTGCCCAAAAAGCAATTCCTATCGTGAGAACTATTGTTAAGAGAAAAATTCCAAACTTTTTCATTTTGTATCTCCATGTAAGATCGGTTTTAGGTATGTTAAGGATTCCTTCCAATCAAATGTTGCACTCATACCGAACATTTCTGATGACAAATAATAAATTTCGTCATTTTTTACTGCATCATAATAGCCCCATGTACTATTTTCTTTGAATTCCTTTTTCATATACGCAAAAGCTGCATCCTCATTATAATGAGCAAATACAAAAATTTTATCTGGATTCTTTTGAATCATTTCCTCCGGACTAACGGAAACAACTCCGCTTTCATCTCCTTGATATTCTGCAAAAACATTATTTCCACCAGCCAACGCTACTAGATTTCCAACATAAGATTTTTCTGTTGCAACAAGATAAAATCCATCTGGAAAGGTCATAATGATCATACAGTCTTCATCACTCTTCCCACCTGAATTATAATCTTCTATATATGCTTCATAATCTTTCATCAGTTTTTCTGCTTGTTCTTCTCTCCCAAGCAAATCCCCCAGCATTTCAATGCCTTCATACATGCCTTGCACACTACTCATATCCAAAAATTCGGCTGTAATTCCAGCATCTTCATATTGCTCTCCTAAAGATGCTTCTAGTGTTTTAGGCGAAAGTAGTAATTCTGTACCTACACTTTTTACAAGTTCTATGTCTGGATTCATTGCTCCACCAATCGTTGCCACTTCTGCATAGATTTCAGGAAGATGATTCGATGTTTCCGGAACGCCTACTACATTGTCATATTCAAGCGCTTCTAAAATTTCTGCTATTGCTACCGATGTTGTTGCTACTTTCACATCATTTTTAAGTAGATTTTCTTTCGTAATATCTTCCGCTGTATCTTTTGATGCATTTTGAGGTGCTGACGCACATGCTAATAAACTTCCAGCACACATAATACTTAGTAATACTAATTTTATTTTTTTGAACATTGTGTCCTCCTGTACTTACTTTTGTTAGTTTTATCTAACCTTGCAATAAAAAAAAGTGAATCACACTCAATTCAATCACATTCGTGATTTTAGCATGCTCACTTTTTCTTGTATACTATCTAATTGTAGCGTATTTGCAACAAGAATGCCTGTTGTTAAATTTATTTTTTATTTTCCTCAGAATTTTCAAGAATTTCTCTTGTTGCATATTTGCAATATTTAGCGATAATAAATTTCCATCAACATCAATCCATGTGCAGGTGCAGTTACTCCTGCTGCCTTGCGATCTTTCGCTTCTAAAATTTCTTTCACCTTCACTGGTTCATAATATCCACGTCCTACACGAATTAATGTTCCCACGATAATTCTCACCATATTGTAAAGAAATCCATTTCCTGTAATGCGAATTGTAATTTCATTTCCGTTCGTGAGAATATCTAAAGCAGTAATCGTACGAACTGTATTCTCTACATCTGTGCGCACATTACAAAAACTTACAAAATCATGTTCTCCTACAAGATAACTTGCAGCCTCTTTCATATGATCTATATTCAAGTCATAAGAGACAAAATAGTTCGTAAGACGTTTTGTTGGAATCGGAATTCTCGTATTAATAATATGATACTCATAAGTTTTACTGCAATCACAGTATCTTGGATGAAAATCAAGAGGTACTTCTTCTGACTTTGTGATCACAATATCGTCTGGAAGTCGTTGATTTAAAGCAATCGCTATCTTCTCTGGTGGAATTGTTGTCTCTGTGTCAAAAACTGCCACATTTCCCATGGCATGTACTCCTGAGTCTGTACGGCTTGCTCCTATTACCAAGATTGGTTCTCCCATTAATTTTTGAAGTGCTTTATTAAGCACTTCTTCTACCGTTATTCCATTTGGCTGAATCTGCCATCCACAATAATTTGTCCCATCGTACGCTATCGTTAATTTTATTCTCTTCATATCTTATCTTCCAACCACCACAGCGATCACTATATAGCAGCTTGTAATAGCATAAGCTATATAATCTTTCTTCTGATATATCAATGGTTTCATCTTCGTGCGACCTTCTCCGCCACGATAACATCTTGCTTCCATCGCCATTGCTAGATCGTTCGCTCTGCGAAATGCCGATACAAATAATGGCACTAAAATCGGTATCATGGCTTTCGCCTTTTGGATGATATTTCCACTCTCCAAATCAGCTCCTCTTGCAATTTGTGCCTTCATGATCTTATCTGTTTCTTCCAAAAGAATTGGAATGAAACGAAGTGCGATTGACATCATCATTGCAATTTCGTGAACTGGCAGCTTGATTTTTTGAAATGGCCACAGCAAACGTTCGATACCATCTGTCAAAGCATTTGGTGTCGTTGTAAATGTCATTAGCGAAGATCCTAAAATCAAATAGATCAATCGAATTGCCATCAAACAAGCAATTTTCAATCCTTCATCTGTAATCTGCAAAAATGCAAATTGCCATATAACATCTCCAGTCGTTGTCAAAAACAAATTAAATACAACTGTGATCATCAACAGCATAATAATTGGTTTTAAACCTTTTACAATAAATTTAAATGGTACTTTTGATATCTTGATAACTGCTGCCAAAAATATAGTTGCTGCTACATAGCCCCAAATATTTTTGAACAAGAACAGTGAAATTAGATAAAGCAACGTACACATAATCTTAACTCTCGGGTCAAGTCGGTGCAATTTACTATTTGCAGGGTAATATTGCCCAATTGTAATATCTCTAATCATGTAACTCTCCTATTGTCTTTTAAATGCTTTTACAATTTCTTCCACTGCTTCCTCAATCGTAGTGGCTTCTGTACTTACCTCTAAGCCTTTTTCCGCAAGTGTATACATTATATACGTCACTTGTGGTGCTGCAAGTCCCACTGTCTCTAATTCTTTATAATGTGAAAAGACCGTCTTTGGATCTGCATCAAACATCTTTATTCCTTTGTTCATTACTACAATGCGATCTACATATTTTGCAATATCTTCCATGCTATGTGAAACAAGGATTACTGTTAAATTTCCTTCTTTTTGTAAATATGCAATCTGGTCTAAGATTTCATCACGACCTTTTGGATCAAGTCCTGCTGTTGGCTCATCTAAGACTAAAACTTTTGGTTTCATTGCAAGTACACCAGCAATGGCAACTCTTCTCTTCTGTCCACCCGACAGATCAAAAGGAGAGGATTCATAATATTTCTCTGGAAGCCCTACCAGAGCTAACGCTTCTAATGCTCGCTCTTTACATTCTTCTAGCGAAAGCCCTTGATTTTTCGGTCCGAAGCAAACATCTGTAAGTACATCTGCTTCGAATAGTTGATGTTCTGGATATTGGAATACCAGTCCTACATTATTACGCAATTCCTTCAGGTTATATTTATCTGCATAAATATTTTCACCTTTATAATACAACGCTCCATTTGTTGCTCGCATCAACCCATTCAAATGTTGAATCATTGTGGATTTTCCCGATCCAGTGTGACCGATCACCCCAATAAATTCCCCTTCATAAATATCCAGTGACACATCTTTCAACGCATGTTTTTCATATGCAAATCCCGGATTATAAATGTAATTGATATGATCCAATTTTAAAATTGGCTGCTCTTTTGTATCATGTACTTGGATTTTCGCTTTTTTTTCTGTAAATAGCTGATTTTTTTCAAATGAAACGCCACATGTAGTAAGTGCTTCTACTAATTCTTCTGTTGTTAAAATACCATTTGGTATCTGAAATCCTTTTTTCTGTAGTTCATGCGCAAGTAGTGTTACCTGCGGAACATCTAAGCGATATTGCTTCAACAATTCTACTTGACTGAAGATTTCACGCACTGTTCCTTCCATCACCACATGCCCTTTATCCATAACAAACACTTTATCCGCACCGATTACTTCTTCCATGTAGTGTGTGATCAAAATAACCGTTACTTGTTCTTTTTTTCGAAGTTCTTCAATCGTTCGAAGTACTTCCTTTCTTCCATTCGGATCAAGCATGGCTGTCGGTTCATCCAAAATAATACATTTTGGCCGCATAGCTACAACACCTGCGATTGCAACACGTTGCTTTTGTCCACCCGATAATTTATTTGGAGAATGGTGGCGATACTCTATCATCCCAACTGCTGATAAACTTTCTTCTACACGTTTCCAAATATCTTCTGTTGGAACACCTAAGTTTTCAGGCCCAAATCCTACATCTTCTTCTACCACTGTTCCAATAATCTGATTATCTGGATTTTGAAATACCATTCCCGCTGTCTGACGAGTAATCCAAAGATTTTCTTCTTCTTTTGTATCTTTTCCATTTACCCACATCGTTCCTTCATTTGGAACTAAGATTGCATTCATATGCTTTGCCAGCGTAGATTTTCCAGAACCATTATGTCCTAGTATGGCAATAAATTGTCCCGGCTCTATATTTAGGTTCACCTCATCAATGGCACGTCGCGTTCCAATGACATTTCCCTCGTCGTCGCGCTTCTCATACTCAAATACTAAATTGTTTGTTTTAATCATGCTCATCGCGTTACCCTTCCTTATCTGCTTATCTGGTTTATTTTACTTCATCTGTGTATGATTTTCAAGCCATTCTATCAATCAATCCTATGCATAAAAAATGGAAGTGCCAAACTTCGGCACTTCCACCTTAATTTTATTTATATTATCCTAACACTTTTCTGGTTCTGGATATTCTACACCTTGTGTATCCACTGTAACAGTTTTCATCACTTGACCCACGATTGGTCTATCTCTGAAATCTGTTGCTGTTTCAGCAATTTTATTCACAACGTCCATTCCTTCTATGATTTTCCCAAATGCAGCATATGCGCCATCTAAATGTGGTGAAGTTTCGTGCATGATGAAAAATTGTGATCCTGCTGAGTTTGGACTCATTGCACGTGCCATAGAAAGAACACCTGGTGTATGTTTCAAATCATTTTGGAATCCATTTTGTGTAAATTCTCCTTTGATTTGGTATCCTGGTCCACCCATTCCAGAGCCTTCTGGACATCCCCCTTGAATCATGAAGCCACGAATCACACGATGGAAGATCAATCCATCATAATATCCTTTTTTTACTAATGAGATAAAATTATTTACAGTATTTGGAGCAACTTCTGGATATAATTCTGCTTTCATAATGTCGCCATTTTCCATTTCAAATGTAATAATTGGATTTGCCATAATATAATTCCTTTCGTATATAAATTTCTTTTCTTATTTTAGTATTGTCCTTTTCATTTGTCAACGTTACTAGTCTAACCCCAAGATTTCTCCTAACACCTCGATAATAATCTCATTTGTACATGATTTCATGTATCCCATCATGTGAAGTGAAATCTCATCTTGCTTCTGTGCCTCTGTCAAATCAGGGTTTTTCTTTGTCTGATCGATCAATTGTATCAACTGTGGTGTTAATTCTTCATACATTTCCACAGTTGTGTCTGTCACTAGCTTTCTCAATGCTTCTTTTGTTGTTGGTACCATACGTCTTTCTCCTAATCTAAATTTCTGATCTTGAAATCTCGTTGTGCTTCACGCTGTTGGTCTTTTTTGGCAATATCATTACGTTTGTCGTAAAGTTTCTTCCCTTTTGCAAGACCAATCTCTACTTTCACTAGACTTCCCTTTAAATATACTTTCAAAGGAACTAATGTCATTCCCTTTTCTTTAATCTTACCTACGATTTTGTTAATTTCTGAGCGATGAAGCAATAATTTTTTCACACGTAATGGATCTTTGTTGAAAATATTTCCTTTTTCGTAAGGGCTTACATGCATTCCATATACAAATACTTCATTGTTTTCTATACGAATAAAAGCTTCTTTGATGCTGCATTTCCCCATACGAAGTGATTTCACTTCTGTTCCATGTAATGCAATTCCTGCTTCATATGTGTCTAAAATAAAAAAATCATGATATGCTTTTTTATTATTCGCAATAAGTTTTACAGATTCTTTCGCCATCGTATCTATTCCTTTCTAGCAAATCTAAAATCAATGGTGCGTTGTAACTTATCCACATCTAGGACCTCCACATGCACAGTTTGTCCCAATTTATAGGTTTTTCCTGTACGTTCTCCCACCATTTCATAATTTTCTTCAATATAATTATAATGGTCATCCGTCATATTTGTCACGTGAATTAATCCTTCAATCGTATTCGGAAGTTCGACATAAACACCCCATTTTGTCACACTAGAAATCACACCTTCAAATATTTCTCCAATGCGTTCTTCCATGTACTCCACTTTTTTCAATTTGATTGTTTCTCTTTCCGCCTCTTCTGCTACACGTTCTCTTTCACTTGCATTTTTTGCAACTTCATCTAAAATTGCTTCATAATGTGCCCTTCGGTCTGCATTCATACGTCCACGCAAATTTTCTTTGATGATTCGATGGATCTGCAAATCTGGATAACGTCTGATTGGCGATGTAAAATGACAATAATACTGTGCTGCCAAACCAAAATGCCCTGTGTTTTCTGTTGTATATCGAGCTTGTTTCATAGAGCGAAGTGCAAGACGGCTGATCAACATCTCTTCATCACTGCCTTCTACTTTCGCAAGTAATTTCTGTATTTCTTTTGGCCGCACTTCTTTATTCGCAATATGCATAGAATGTCCAAAATTATTGATAAAGGTAGCTAACTTTTTAATCTTGTCTTCATCTGGTGTCTCATGTGTACGATATACAAACGGGATTTCCTGCCAGAAATAGTCTTCTGCCACTGTTTCATTTGCAAGCAGCATAAATTCTTCGATAATCTTTGTTGCAACATTTCTATCATATGGTTTGATGTCGATCGGTCTTCCCTTTTCATCTAAGATCATCTTTGTTTCAGGAAAGTCAAAATCAATCGATCCTCTCTGTTTTCTCTTTCCCCTCAAAATTGCAGCTAGTTCTTCCATCAATTGGAACATTGGGACAAGTTCCTCATAACGTGCGATTTCTTCCGCATCTTGTTCTGCCAAAATCTTTTTCACACTCGTATAAGTCATACGTTCATCAATGTGTACCACTGTTTCAGCAATCTTGTGATCGATAACAGTTCCCTTCTCATTGATTGTCATAATGCAGCTTAATGCCAAGCGATCCTCGCCTGCATTTAAAGAGCAAATACCGTTTGATAGTGCATGAGGCAGCATTGGGATCACTCGATCTACTAGGTAAACACTCGTTCCACGTTTATATGCTTCCCTATCTAAAGCACTTTTTTCTTGCACATAATTTGTAACATCTGCGATGTGCACCCCTAGAACATAATGCTCGCCATCTTTTCGAATCGAAATAGCATCATCCAAGTCTTTTGCATCTTCTCCATCAATCGTAACCATCGTCCAATCACGCAGATCCATACGACCTGCCATGTCTGCACTGCTTAC
The DNA here is from genome assembly GCA_964440185.1 of uncultured Faecalimonas sp. Lineage (GTDB taxonomy): Bacteria > Bacillota > Clostridia > Lachnospirales > Lachnospiraceae > Faecalimonas. The sequence continues at coordinate 45,178 of CAYTRJ010000002.1, forward strand.
CTCTTTTGCGACACGCTCTGCTTGATTTAAGATCTTTTCACCAAATCCAGTTGGCAGATCATATCCTTTCACAATCGACATAATATCTGTTCCTGGATCATTAACATGTCCAATAATCTCAATTACTTTTCCTTCAGGTTTTTTATTTTCTCCACCGTATTTTGTCAATTCCACAACAACTTTATGCCCTGTCATTGCACCTTTTGAACGTTCCAATGGCACATAAACATCTTTAATAAATTTCTGATTATCTGGTAAAACAAATCCAAAATTCTTGTTTCTTTGAAAATATCCTACAAGTGTTGTCGTGCCATGTTCCAGCACTTTCACAATCTTTCCTTCTTTACGTTTCCCTAATGGGGTAGCTTTGATCACAACTTCTACAACATCATTATGAAATGCTCCGTTTCGATCATCTTCTGATATAAAAATATCTTCCTCTTCACCTTCCACGATCACAAATCCGAATCCTCTTGCATGTGCCGTATATGTTCCAATCATTTTCTTCGCTTCACCCTTGGTATATTTCCCTTTTGCAGAAACATGCACTTTCCCTTCTGCTTCCAAACTTTGCAGCACTGCTCTTAATGCATCTCGTTCTTCCTTCGGAACTTGAAGGACCATCGCAATCTCTTTGAATTTCATTGGTACATAAAATTCATCACAAATAAAATCATATATAACTTTTTTTCTTTTTTCAAATGTACGATCCATCTATTTTCCCTTTCCTATAATGTAAAAAAACACTCTTATTTGAATTATAAGAGTGTTTCGTCATTCATTTTCCTATGCAAAAACTTTTAAGTTTAATACTACTGCAAATAATACAAATAATACTGCAGCAACTCTAGTACCTTTTACTAATGCACCTTCCATAGAACGTCCCTTATTTTGTCCCCAATAAGAATCAGCAGCTCCACTAATTGTTCCAAGTCCTGCTTGCTTTCCTTCTTGAAGTAATACGAGCACCGTTAAAACGATACAGTCTATAGCAAATAAAATTGTAAGAATTGTTTTTAAAATATCCATCTTCATACCTCCTACGTATATAACATGAATATATTAGCATAATAACCCAAAATCTGCAAGCTTTTCTTCTTTAAATTGTTGCTTGTATCCCAAGATTTTCTTCAATTCGTAATAATTGGTTATATTTTGCAGTACGTTCTCCCCTACATGGTGCTCCTGTTTTGATCTGTCCTGTCTGAAATGCAACTGCCACTTCAGCAATAAATGTATCCTCTGTTTCCCCTGAACGGTGCGATATAATCGTTCCATAACCTGCTTTTTTTGCCATTTCAATTGCTTCAATTGCTTCTGTTACACTTCCAATCTGATTTAATTTGATCAAGATAGCATTTGCAACACCTTTTTCTATTCCTTTCTGCAGTCGTTCTTTATTTGTAACAAATAGGTCATCACCAACCAATTGTACCTGTTTCCCGACTGCTTTTGTCAACATTTCCCAGCCTTCCCAATCCTCTTCATCCATTGGGTCTTCTATGGAGATAATTGGAAATTCCTCAATTAGCTCCTGATAATAATAAATCAGTTCTTCCGAAGACAAGATTTTATCTTCTCCTCGAAAAACATATTTCTTAAACTCCACATTATAAAGTTCCGAAGCTGCCACATCTAATGCAAACGCTACTTCTTTTCCCAATTGATATCCCGCTTTTTCTACAGCTACCGATAATGCCAAAAGAACCTCTCTTGCACTTGCAAACTCAGGAGCAAAACCACCCTCATCCCCTACCGTTGTATATTGTTCACTCTCTTGTAACGTTGTTTTTAACTTATGATAGATTTCCGTTCCCATCTGCAATGCTTCCTGAAAGCTTTTTGCGCCAATAGGCACAATCATAAATTCTTGAATATCAATGGAGTTATTAGCATGACACCCTCCATTTAAAATATTCATCATTGGAATTGGTAAACGTCTTGCACATGCTCCCCCTAAATATCGATGCAGCGGAATTTGTAATGCTTTTGCTGCTGCTTGTGCCACTGCCATAGACACTCCTAGGATTGCATTAGCACCTAAATTCTCTTTATTTGCGGTTCCATCTATTTGCAGCATCATCTGATCTATTTTTGTCTGTTCTAGTACATTTGTCCCAATTAATTCCGGTGCAATCTTTGTATTCACATGGTCTATGGCTAATTGCACTCCTTTTCCAGCATAGCGACTACCCCCATCACGTAACTCGATCGCCTCGAACATGCCAGTAGATGCCCCAGATGGAACACTTGCTCTTCCACAAATCCCTTCTCCTGCCAGTACCTCTACCTCTACGGTTGGATTTCCTCTGGAATCCAGTATTTCTCTTGCGTAGATATCTTTAATAGGTATAAATCGATACATATTTTTTCCTCCCTTTTCATGTATATAGTATGTACCGATCTTGGCAAATTATCATTGACTTTGTTATAACCCCGCGTTACAATTCGGGTAGATTAAATAAGTTACTAAAGCGGAGGGGAAAAATGAGCGAAAAAACAAAACATTTTCTCATGTTAAATGGAAGTATCTTCATTATGGCAATTGGAATTTACTTCTTCAAATTCACAAACAACTTCAGTTTCGGAGGGGTTACTGGACTTGCTGTATTAGTTGCCAAAACAGGGCTTATCACTGCCAGTGATTTTTCTTTTGTCATGAATATGCTCCTTTTATTGATTGGACTTATCGTGCTCGGAAAAGGATTTGCAATCACAACTGCATATAGTACGATTCTCTTATCCGTACTTTTATCTGGATTAGAACGTATCTGTCCAATGACAGCTCCTTTAACTGACCAGCCAATTCTAGAACTTGCATTTGCTATTGCTTTACCTGCGTATGCTTCTGCAATTCTATTCAACATCGGTTCTTCTAGTGGGGGAACAGATGTAGTCGCTGCAATCTTTAAAAAATATACCAGCGTAAATATTGGACGCGCACTTTTATATAGTGATGTTATTTTTACATTAGCAAGTTTCTTTGTATTCGATATTAAAACTGGACTCTATTCTTGTCTTGGTTTGGCAATTCGTTCAACTTTGATTGATAGTTTTATCGAAGGATTTAATCTTTCCAAATATTTCAATGTGGTATGCTCCGATCCCACACCAATTTGCGAATTTATCACAGATGAATTAAATCGAAGCGCAACCATCGTGGATGCACAAGGTGCTTTTACGCATGAACAAAAATACATTATTTTCACAGCACTCAATCGTGCCCAAGCAGTTCGATTACGTAACTTTATCAAAAAGACGGAGCCTGGTGCTTTTATCTTAATCTCAAATACAAGTGAAATTATTGGAAAAGGATTCCATACAGTATAAAAAACGGATGGCTGCAGTAGCCATCCATTTTTATGTTCTTCTATTCTACGATTAATCCTTGTTCTTGCATTACTGCAATCACACCATCCACATATTTTGTACATAACTCATCTGTTGCAGCTTCTACCATGACACGAATTACTGGTTCTGTACCACTTTCGCGAACAAGAATACGTCCGTCATCTCCTAATTGTTTCGTTACCTCTTCAACTGCTTTTACTACTTCTGCATTTTCTCTTGCAGTTTTCTTATCAGATACTCTTACATTTTTCAACAACTGTGGATAGATCTTCACTTCTTCTGTAAGTGTTCCAAGTGATTGTTTCTTTTCTAACATTACTTCCATTAATAATAGGGATGTTAAAATACCATCTCCTGTTGTTGCATATTTGCTGAAAATAATATGTCCTGATTGTTCGCCACCTAATGAATAGTTGTTTTGAACCATATTTTCATATACATATTTATCTCCAACTGCTGTCTTTTCATATTTCAAGCCAATCTTGTCACACGCCTTATAGAGACCAAGGTTTGACATAATTGTTGTAACAATTGTATCTCCATTCAATCTGCCTTGTTCTTTCAAATATTTTCCACAAACATAAAGAATCAAGTCCCCATCCACTAAATTTCCATGTTCATCTACTGCAAGGCATCTATCTGCATCTCCATCATATGCAAATCCAACATCTAATTTCTTTTCTTTTACAAATGCTTGTAACGCTTCAGGATGTGTAGAACCACAGCCTCTGTTAATATTAGTTCCATCTGGTTCACTGTTGATCACGTAAGTTTTTGCTCCCAATGCATCAAATACACTTTTTGCAATAGAGGAAGCACTACCGTTTGAACAGTCAATTCCAATTCTCTTATCTTTAAATGAACGTGTTGCCATAGAAATCAAATGTCCAATATAGCGGTTTCTTCCTGCTGCATAATCAACAGTACGTCCAATATGTTCTCTTGTTGCATATGGAATTTTTCCAAATGTACCATCAATATAACTTTCAATCTTTTCTTCTACTTCTGCTTCTAATTTATGTCCTTTTGCATTGATGATCTTAATGCCATTATCATAAAACACATTATGACTTGCAGAAATCATGATTCCACAATCAAAATCTTCTGTTCTTGTTACATAAGAAACACTTGGAGTTGTTGTTACATGAAGTAAATATACATCTGCTCCTGAAGCTGTAAGACCTGCTGAAAGTGCATCTTCAAACATATAACTGCTACGTCTTGTATCTTTCCCAATTACTACTCTTGCTTTATGTTCTTGCCCGTAATACCAACCTAAGAAACGGCCTACTTTAAAAGCATGTTCTACTGTTAGTACTACATTTGCTTCTCCACGAAAACCATCTGTGCCAAAATATTTCCCCATGTTATATACCTCCCGGAATTTATCTTTTTAGCCATTTTTTTATACAATCTACTTTGCTATTATATACACCTATGTTTCAATTTACAACATTTTTTTCAAAGAATAAAAAAGGAAATCCCCATTTAGGATCTCCCTTTCGATTTATTTAATGGTGGAACAAACGAATTCCTGTAAATGCCATTGCTATATGATATTTGTTACAAGTCTGAATAACATTATCATCACGAACCGAGCCGCCTGGCTGCGCAATATATTTCACACCGCTTTTGTGTGCTCTCTCAATATTATCTCCAAATGGGAAAAATGCATCTGAACCAAGTGAAACTTCTGTCATTTGATCTAACCAAGCACGTTTTTCTTCTCTGGTAAATACTTCTGGTTTCACTTTAAAGAATTTTTGCCATGTGCCTTCTGCCAAAATGTCTTCATATTCATCACCAATATATAAATCAATCGAATTATCTCGATCTGCTCTTCCAATTCCATCCACAAATTGCAATTCTAATACCTGTGGTGATTGACGTAGCCACCAGTTATCTGCTTTCTGTCCAGCTAATCTTGTACAATGAATGCGAGATTGTTGTCCAGCTCCAATTCCGATTGCTTGCCCTCCTTTTGCATAACAAACAGAATTTGATTGTGTATATTTTAAAGTGATCATTGCAATTGCTAAATCAATCTGCGCAAGTTCTGGAATTTCTTTATTTTCCGTTACTACATTTGAAAAGAATGCTTCGTCAATAGCCAATTCATTACGCCCTTGTTCAAACGTGATTCCAAAAACTTCCTTTCGTTCCATTGGATTTGGCTCATATTCAGGATCAATTTCAATTACAGTGTAATTCCCCTTTTTCTTTTGTTTTAAAATTTCTAATGCTTCTGGTTCATATCCAGGTGCAATCACACCATCTGAAACTTCTGGTTTGATCAACCTTGCTGTCGCAACATCACAAACATCGGATAATGAAATAAAGTCACCAAACGAAGACATTCTATCGGCTCCTCTTGCTCTTGCGTATGCGCATGCTAATGGTGAAAGTTCTTCTGGATGCTCTATCCAATAAATCTTTGCCAAAGTATCATCTAGTGGAAGTCCTACTGCCGCTCCAGCTGGAGAAACATGTTTAAATGATGTAGCTGCTGGAAGTCCTGTGGCTTTCTTTAATTCTTTCACTAACTGCCAACCATTAAATGCATCTAGGAAATTAATATATCCTGGTTTACCACATAGCACTTTGATCGGAAGCTCTCCTTCTTCCATATAAATTTTTGAAGGTTTTTGATTTGGATTACATCCATATTTTAATTCTAATTCTTTCATCACAGACTCCTATTTATTCTTATTGATAATCTTTGTTTCATATGTTCCAGTAGCAATATCAATATAGCGTACAAATAGCGAAACTTTATTCTCTTCATTCAAGCTGTTCCACAATTGTTCTGCAAATACATCTATATCATCTAATATTTTAACTAATTTAGGTTCGCCTTCAAAACTTGGAAGTGGATTCCCGTCACACTTATAAGTATGAATAAAGTGTCCTTCTCCAGCAACCGGATTTTGGTAAGCAAATGTGTAACGGTTACAAGCATCTGGATTCCCATTATTGCTCTTTAAAATAGACATAGCATAATTATAGATTCCATTTTCTATATGCATGATTCCTGAAATGCGAGGTGTATAATTAGGGGCATCTGGTTCAAATTTTCTTGTACGAAGTGATTGTTCAAATGTGAATTGTCTGTCCATACATTCATAGATAGTATCTGTTTGATCGCCATTTGTAACGATTGTTTTGTTTCCCAACACTCTGACTGGTGCATAGATAATAAGACTTGGATCTGTTAATTTAGAAGGGTCAAAGGCTTGTGTACGAATTTCCTGTCCATCCTCTACGAATACTCGATTTCTGCTGTTCTCACTTCTCCCCATAATAAAATAGGCAGTTACTGCTTTCGTTCCATCTGGCGTTTTACCCATTACAATTCCACGACCTGGATAAGCATTTCCCTGTAATTCTTCTTCCATTGATAGCATTTCCATGAATCATTCTCCTTTTCTGTGGTTCGTTTCTCAAGCAACTCAATGCATGCCTCAATTATATCGCATACTTTCCTGAAAATACTAGACTTGAGGCTATTCTTTTTATGATTGAGTATTTATTAGTGAAGCTTATAGTTTTCTATCTAGACAATCTTTCTGCTATCTTGTAAAATTCTATTATTAGGAGGATGATTATGTTTAATGAATTAACCCAAAAAGATATTGATGCCATGGAAGCCGAAATTGAACATCGTAAACTTGTAGTTCGTAAAGAATTAATTGAAGAAGTAAAAGAAGCACGTGCACATGGAGATTTAAGTGAAAACTTCGAATATTATGCTGCGAAGAAAGCTAAGAACCAAAATGAAAGCCGCATTCGTTATTTAGAAAGAATGATCCGTACTGCTAAATTGATTGAAGACGATTCAAAAGAAGATGAAGTTGGACTGCAGAAATTAGTAGAATTGTATTTTGAAGAGGATGACGAAACAGATACCTTTAAAATTGTAACTACGGTTCGTGGAAATTCCTTAAAAAATCTAGTCAGCACAGAATCTCCTATGGGAAAAGCACTGTTAGGTCACAAGGTAGGAGATCGGGTTTGGATTGCAATTAATGACAAAGCTGGCTATTATGTCGAGATAAAATCCATCAAACAAGATGACCCTGAAAACGAAGAAGCATTGAGAAGTTTTTAGTCCGTATATTACGAAAGCCCTTGTCAGCAATCGCTGAAAAGGGCTTTTATGTATCTCATTATTTATTTCTTTCGTCCCAGTATGGTACTTCAATGCCAATTGTTTCTGAAGTAAACTTCGCATCATTATCTTTCTTATACTGTCTTGTTGCCTTAAATACATAACTAGCTCCAAGATATAATAGTGGAATATTGGCAAATACAATTAAGATATTTCCCAAATCTGAAATTGCCCACAAGTTTCCTAAATTCAAACCTGCGATCGAACATAAAATTCCAAATCCACAAATTAAAATACAAACAATACGAATCACATTGATAAATGTTTTATTTGTACTGATTCTGTTTGCTGCAATTTCGGAGAAACTTACCATTCCCATAATACATGTAAATGCAAATAAGCAGAAACAGAATGTAATAACAAATGCGATGATTGGCTGCAATGCAGTCACATGTGTTAATGCCTCTGCAGAACTTAAAAACTTAGGTAATCGATCCATTTCCATCCAAGCTGCTGCATCTGCTCCATTCCACATATGAGCCATAACTACTACAAATCCTGTCATTGTACAAATGATGATCGTATCTAGAAAAACACCAATAGACTGTACAAATCCTTGTTCACATGGATGTTTTGCATTTGAAGCTGCAGCTGCCATTGTAATCGTACCTTGCCCAGCTTCATTTGACATTAATCCACGTTTTACACCTTGTGCTAATACAGTACCAAATACACCACCAAAAATAGCTTCTGGTGCAAATGCGCCTCCAAATACTGCTTTGAAGAAATATGGTACTTCATTTAAATTAAATAATATTAGCAAAAATACTACAAAAACATATGCTACTGCCATAACTGGCACTACTTTGTCCGTTACTTTCGTTACTTTTCGGATTCCACCAAATGCAATATATGCAGTGAGTGCTAATAGAATTACCGCCGTTACATAATAGAACATAGAATCCGTTGCTAATGTCTGTCCAGTAATAATATTTGCCATTTCCCCAATAGAAGAAACTACGTTAAATCCTTGTGCTGGCAAACAGCAAATTGCATAGATGATATACATAATAGAAAGTCCAATTCCTGCTGCTACACTATTTCCAAGAAGTCGTTTTCCGTAGAATGGAAGTCCCCCTACAAATTCATCATCTTTCTTTTCTTTGAAAATCTGTGCTAAGACAGCTTCAATATAGGCAGTTGCCATCCCAAAGAAAGCTGAAACCCACATCCAGAAAATCGCTCCCGGACCACCTACTGCAATCGCTCCCGTAACTCCAAGAATATTTCCCGGACCAACTCGCATTGCCGAGCTAAGCATAAACGCTGCCAATGGCGAAATTCCCGTTTCTTTTGCTGTCTTTGTTGTTAAAATCTGAATCCCTTTTTTGAAATGTGTTACTTGAACAAATCCTGTCTTAAAAGAAAAGAAAAGTCCCGATCCTACTAATAAGATAATAGCCAGTGAAAAACTTCCGATCACAGGAATGTTTGCATACCATTCAATGTTTGTCGGAAAATCCCACAGGAAATCGGATACTGGTGTAACAAAACTGAAAATATTGTTGATGGTTTGAATAATTTGTTCCATAATTTTTCCCCGTTTCTCATATAATATCCTTATTATACACCAGTTATGTTTTATAAAATAGACATATAATGCGAAATTTTTTCAAAATAGTGCTATTTCATCAATTCTTCTGTCAGTTTGATAATTTCTGGAGCAATTTTTTCACGTTCTTTTTCTGTAATTCGAACATAAAGGGGATAAGCCATCGCAACCCCAATCGCACCAATCACACCAACTACTATCCCTAGTAGGAACATTCCCCATACAAGAGTCATACTCATTCCTGCTCCAAATACTAACGTCCCAATACATCCCAATGCAATAGATATGATTGTTCCCTTCTGTGCAGCTTTTGCATCTAATTTTCGAAGCTGCTCCATTTTATTTTCTTCTTTTGGCATATATTTCTCACGAATTTTCTTTACTTCATCTTGTTCTGTTGCTGAATAATTATATTCAAATATTTCTTTTTTCATTTATCTGCTCCTTTTTAGCTTCACTGTAAATGTTGTTCCCTTTCCTAGCACACTGGAAACTTGAATTTCACTTTGTGTAATATTAATGATTCGTTTCACAAGCGCTAATCCTAATCCATTTCCTTTTGTTGCATGAGAAGTATCTCCCTGATAAAATTTATCAAAAATATGTTTTCCCGTTTCCGCACTCATTCCACATCCATTATCCACAATTTTAACCACTATTTCTTCCTCTTGTGTGGAAATCTCTACTCTCACTTTCCCACCTTGCTCTGTAAATTTCATGGCGTTTGACAACAAATTGTTCCACACAATAGAAAGTAATTCTGGATCAGAGGAAACCCATACATCCTCTTCAATGTCTACATCAATTTCAATTTTTTTCTCTTCCCAAATATCTTCAAACTGTAATAAACACTCACATATTTGTTCGCTCAAATTGAAGCATTGATTTGTAGGAAATATTTGTTGATTTTCCAACTTGTTTAATTTCAATATATTTGTAATTAAATCTGCTAGTCTTCTAGAGGCTTCTGTCACTGCGCTGGCATACTCTATACGCTCTTTTTCTGACAGATCTTCCTTTTGTAAAAGCATCCCATAATTTTGGATAACTGCTAATGGTGTTTTTATCTCATGAGAAACATTTGCAACAAAGTCTGTTCGCAAAGTTTCCATACTGGATAATTCTTTCGCCATATTATTTAAGCAATCTATGATTTCATTTAAGCCGTCCTCTTTATCAAGAGTATTCATATGTGGAATACGCACTTGAAAATTTCCCTCCATCATGGTTTTTGCACCATTTATAATTTCCTGAACAGGACGTTCTACTGTAAGTTTACGACGAAAGAAATCAATCCAAGTGCATATAAAGCTCAGAAAAAGTACATTCCCAAAAGTAAGTTTTGCAGCCGTACCAATGTCATCTGCTGTCAATGTAATATTCATGGATGTTGTCATAACTGTTACAAACAATCCCATGCAGCATGAAATTATAAATGCCATTAGAAGAAAATATACAATGTAACGGTGCAATACTTTTAATACATTTATCATCGGATCACCGCCTTGTATCCCAATCCATGGACTGTAACAATCTCAAACGCATCACACTCGCTTAATTTACTACGTAATTTTGTCATATATACATCTACTGTTCTTGTGCTCGAAGCAGTGTCTGTTTCCCAAAACTCATCCATTAACTGTGATCGTGTAAAAGTTTTTTTCGGATAAGATAACAATTTGTACAGCAAATTAAATTCTCGAAGAGTAAGCATAATTTCTTCTTCTCCCCAATATGCAGTGTGCTCATCTGCATCCATAGAAAATGCACCGATTTCCAACTTACGGCTTGTCGCAATCTTGGCTCTACGAAGCAATGCACCTATGCGAAGTAACAATTCGTCTAAATCAACAGGCTTTACCATATAGTCATCCACTCCAATGCGGAACCCTCGTTGTTTCGCCGCAAAATCATCTCTTGCTGTCATAAATAAAATTGGAATTTCTTCATTTAACTCTCGTACCGATCTTGCAAATTCAAATCCATCTATTCCAGGCATCATGATATCCGAAATAATCAGATCATACATGTCATCATACATTGCATCATAAGCAGATTCTGCATCTAAACATCCAACTGTTTCATAACCATTCTGATTCAAATATGAACATACTGTTTTGTTTAATTCTCGTTCATCTTCTACAACTAATATTTTAAACACAATTATCTCCCCCTTTTTCTTTGCATTCTAACATGTAATTGTTAATATTTTGTTTCTGTTTATGCAATTTTTCCTTCTTTTTTTAACCACGCAACCTCATCTCGGATTGTTTCTTCGTAAGAACGTGTTTTATATCCTAATTCTTTCATTGCTTTGCTTGAATCAAAACAGTTATTTCTTGCAAGATTATACACAGAAAAAGTAGTCATCAATGGTTGTTTGCCAGTTACTTTTGCAGCTAATTCTGCTATTTTTGCAATTCCATTTGCCACGAAGATTGGTAAAAATACTTTCATTTTCTTACATCCAGCTTCTTTTACTAGCATTTTTGCAAACGCTTTAAAACTTACCTCTTCATTTCCTAAAATATAGCTATGACCTTTTTCCCCTTTATCTGCTGCTGCAATTGTCCCTTGTGCCAGATCACGTACGTCACATAAGTTAAATGAACCATCAATTCCTGCTGGCATTTGCCCATTGATAATGTCAATTACTGTTTTTGTTGTTTCCCCAACAGCGTAATCTTCTGGTCCTAAAATTCCACTTGGATATACGATGCATGCATTCAATCCTTGCTTTTCTGCTGCATCAAGTACAAGTTGGGTAGCCATTGCTTTCGATTGACTATAACATCCAACAACCTTGTCTGCTTCTAACTTTGTGACTTCTTTAATCTTTTTCCCTTTCTTCAATTCTGGAATTGCTCCTGTACTGCTGCAATACACAAGTTTTTTACACTCTTTATGTGCAAGACACAAATCAATAATATTTTGTGTTCCACCTACATTTACATCCATCACCTTTTGGTTATATTCTGGTGATACCGTTACAATACTTGCAATGTGAAGCATAATTGTTTCCACACCTTCTGGTACTGTAAAGAATCTTTCCAGCGCTTCTTTATCACACAAATCACCTTCTACAATTTCTGCTTCCTTTGGAACAAATTTCATTCCTCTATCATTTGGTAGTGCAAAGACCTTTACCGTCTCTCCTCGTTCGATCAATTGTCTGCAGATTGTCCCACCTAAAAATCCTGTTGCTCCTGTTACTAAATATACTCTATTCATCATAAAAAAACACTCCATTTCTTATATTGCTCTTGTTGATAGATACAATATAAGTCTGGAGTGTTTTTATATTTTTAAAGAAATGTTTCTAAAATGTTAATCTTGCTGATTTTAAGGCAGGTTTTTTAAATTTAAAATCAAGGATAAAAAAGAAACCTACTACTAATAGATATAAATGTAACAGTACACTAAACATCTTTGATGACAAAAGAAATTTACATGCATACACAATCGGAAAAATAATTGCTGATGTTGTTACCGGTAATCCGCGATATTCCTTATTCGCGCCACTTTCTATCTGTTGTCTTTTTGCTTCCAACACATTAAAAAATCCTAGTCGTGTTACTGCACAGAAAATATAAAAGAATACGCATACACTTCCTAATAAACTATCTGCTCCCATAAAATAACATAGCATTGCTGGATATACTCCAAAGCTAATTACATCACACAAAGAATCCAATTGGATTCCAAACGCCTTTTCATCTTCCGTTCTATCCTTTTTACTACGCGCTACTTTTCCATCAAACGCATCGCAAATCCCTGCAACCACCAAACACACAACTGCTGCGGTCATGTTTCCTTTTGTTGCTTGTCCCAACCCTACAACTGCCATGCATAAACTTAAATATGTTAATACTACTGTATAATTATATACTCCTATTAAATTCATTATCTCTTCCTCTTTTTAACCATTTTTTTAATTTTTGATTGTTTTCTTCCAGTTCCCCAACATAATAGGAAATGCAAAATCCTACTAACACAGCAATCACACATCCTGTGGCTTGCATATGCAATGCATGATAACATTTTTGATTTAATATATTCGGAATCATAGACAAAAAAATTCCAAAAATCACCGAAAATGTCATCGTATAAAAATGCTCAAATAATTTCGATATCAGAAGCGATACTAAAACGCTTCCAATTGCAAGTCCGATCACCATTGGAAATAAAATATTCAAATCGAAACTTGCCAACGCATTTACATAAATCCCGTATAATCCAAGTGTTGACAGCAATACTGCCGGATCAATTCCTGGTACGATTGCAGAAACTGCAACTGCAACACCAAGTTCTATTTTCTGCAAGAAATTTGGTTCTAATATTTGTGGAAACAAGTCTGCATTTATAGTAAAGAACCATGTCCCTGCAATTGCCGCAGCTAAAATCACAATATAATATTTAGCTGCAAATCCCTTCTTTTTCACTTCTTTATAAAAAACTGGTATTGTTCCTAAAATCAATCCTAAAAATAAGTATCTAGTCGGAACTTCATAATTACATAAAAAGAAGTTCAACATCTTGCTGAACAATAAAACACCTACTATCATACCACTGATAATAGGAAATAAAAATTTTATCTTATTCTTAAAATCAACCAGTAATGTTCCTAATGCATTCAGTACATCCTGATATAGTCCAAATATGATCATCAGCACACTACCACTAAGTCCAGGCGCAATTCCTCCTAGCCCTACAATAATGCTTTTCAAAAATATAATCAATTTTTTCGCTCCAATAATTCTAATCTTTTCAATATCCTAGCGATTATATTCCTAAACAAATTACTTGTCAAGAAGTAAAGCGCGAAATATCTATTAAAGATTCTAAAACTTTTCTAAACTGGCATTTTTTAATAGTACAAAACTCCCCAAGACCGAAGTCCTGAGGAGTCTGAAATCTGTTTTGAAATTGTACGTTCCAAAACATTTGATTAACGTTTTGAGAACTGTTATTATCTCTTTGAAGCCTGAGATTGCTTGATTTCACGAGATTTGTTTGATGAAATGTTGCAAACACGTTACAAACGCATGGCTTCTCATTACTCCTCACCACACCTTAATATTACTGGCTTTCTAATTCAGAATTAGCATTGACGCCTTCTCTCATCTTGTTTTCTTTAAACAAATCACACAATCCTTCTAATGCCTGATAATCCAATGCTGACTTCACATATCCAGCGGTTGTATCGTTTGCAATTTTCTGCTTATATAACAGTTTTGCATTAGAGGCAATCTTTTCGCGATTCTTACGAATAAAAATCATCTCATTCTGCACAAGATCTTTATATGTATTATCTGCTTCATTTTCCAAATCATATAATTCAAGTT
>CAYTRJ010000003.1:0-56576 GCA_964440185.1 uncultured Faecalimonas sp.
CCTTGTCGTTCAATCGGCGACACACTTCATAAGCATGACCACCTCCACCAAGCGTTCCATCTACGTAAATGCCGTCTGGCTTGATGTTCAGACCATTTATCGTCTCCTCTAATAATACTGAATAGTGCTTAAATACCATATATACCTCCAAATTGTAGCAAAAGAATTAGATACCAAGTCCTAACTCTTCCATTTGACTTGCGATATCATCCATATTTTCTTCTACACCAGCATTATTTTCATCCCATTTTGCTTTGTCCCAGATTTCTACTCGTTCTAGCACCCCTACTAGAACAACTTCTTTCTCTAACCCAGCAAATTCTCTCAAGGCTGAGGAAAGTAGAACTCTACCTTGTTTATCAAGGCCGCCGTCCACTGCGCTTCCTAAGAAAAAGCGAGTGAAAGTTCTAGCGTTTTTATTTGTAAGCGGTAAGGTACGTAGCTTTGATTCGAAGATTTTCCATTCATTGTTTGGATAGAGAAATAAACAACCATCTAACCCCTTGGTGATCACGAAATCTTCACCTAGGATTTCACGAAATTTAGAAGGGATAATCAATCTACCCTTCGCATCGATACTATGATTAAATTCTCCTGTCAACAATGTACTCACCTACTTTCGAAAAATGAGGTCTGCCACTACACTTTCACCCCATTTTCTACCACTTTGCACCACTTTCTACCACCTGAAACTATTGTAAACTAGTTTTATATGTATTTCAAGGACAAATTTAATAAATTTGACGTTTTTTATGATACGAAATCAAATTTTTCTTGCGCACAAAAAAAGAACCTCTTTTCAGAGATTCTTTTCATTTCGCTTTATCGTATTATTCGTTTGTTTCGTCTTCTAAAGCTTCATCTAATGCTGTGTAATTCACTTCTACTTCACGACGTGGAGTATTGTCTTTATAATATCCAACTGCTGAATATCCAACCCATCCAAGTACTGCAACACAAATAAGAGCTGTTACACTGTTACGAATAAGCTTCGCTCTTTTTTCTTTCTTCATTGTTTCTTTACGATTTACTTTTGCTTCTTTATATTTTGCTACTTTTTCTTGACTCATATTCTAAGTGTCCTCCGTTTCTATAATACTACTATGATACCACCATCGCTGGCATATGTCGAGCTAATTCCTTTTGTATCTAAAATAATAACATCTTTTACCTTGATTTTACTTAAAATCATATCTCTTACATGTTTTGCTCTTTCTAAACAATTACAATGTGAAATTGCTAAAATTCTATTTTCTGTATCCTCTGCTTCTTCCACGATCACATCTACCATTTTGGATAAAGCTTTCTTCATTCCTCTCGCTTGACCTAATTGGCAAATCGTTCCTTCTGGTGTTGCCCCCATATATGGTTTAATATTAAGTGCTGTTGCAACCAATGCCTTCACACCAGTCAATCTACCATTCTTTCTTAAAGTTTCTAATGTTTCAAGTACAAAGTAAGTATGCTTATGATCAATATAGTCTTCTACTTTTTCTATTACTTCTTCGAAGGACATACCTGCATCTTCACATTCCGCGATCTTCAGCGCAATCAATGTTTGCCCAATAGAAGCTGACTTTGAATTGAATACATGAATCTTCTTTTCACCATATTCTTCTTCGTATAAGTTCTTCCCTAAAACAGCGCTGTTGTAAGAACCACTTAACTCCGCAGATAGTGTAACAGCATACACGTGTTCTGCATCGCATTTGTAACTTTCCATATATTTTTCTGGGGATGGGCAAGAAGTCTTTGCGCAATCAGGGCATTCTGCTACACGACGTAGAAATTCTGCCTGATCAAATGTTTCGTCATCAACAATGTGCCAATCTCCTACCTGTATTCCTAAAGACGCTGTTTCGAACAATCCTCTCTCTTTCATCTCTTCTGTTAATTCTCCACAACTATCTACAATTACTTTATAACTCATAATATCCTCCAAACCATTTTCAGCTAGTTTTCAATACTACGTACACTATACCACAATTCTAAGTAAATGAAAAGTGTCTATTCTTGAAATTCAATTCGATTCGACACACTCAATGCAATTCCCATTTCAATCATTAGAAAAAGCACTGATGTTCCTCCGTAGCTTACAAATGGTAATGTAACTCCTGTTGTCGGAATAACTCCAAGTACTACACATACATTAAAAATGACCTGCAACGCAATATGTGCAAAAATACCTGTTACCACAAGTGAGCCATACATATCTGGTGCATTTTGTGCAATGAATATCAATCTATACAAAAGGATTCCAAACATTGTCAAGAGGATCAATGCCCCAAAAACACCTAGCTCCTCACAAATAATCGCTAAAATCATATCATTTTGCACTTCTGGGATGATCATCTTCTGGGTACTATTTCCAAGACCTTTTCCAAAAAATCCGCCTGAACCAATAGCATATAACCCTTGCATTACTTGGTAGCCACCATCATCTAAATGGTCTTCCGGATGAAGCCACACTAAAATACGGCGAAGTCGAAAATCTTCACTATCTACTAAAAAGCGATTGATAAATAGCAGCACAACACCAATAATACTTGCTCCTGCTGCCACGAATCCCACAAAAATCCCTGTTTTGGGATGTGCAACAAAAATGACAATACATACAATTCCCATAACGATTATGGCTGTACTTAAGTTATCTGTTAATACAAATACGCCTAATCCTGCTGCAAGTCCCCACAAAAACACTTTTCCTACTTCTTTCCAATTTTTCATTTTTTTACTTATCTTACAAAGCAGCAATGGAATAAATAAGATAACGGCTACTTTTGTTACCTCTGAAGGCTGCATCTGCATCCCCAGACCTGGTATACGAATCCAACGTCTTGCTCCATAGGCCTCAATTCCAATTCCTGGAACCCATACAAGTGCCATCAAAACAAAAGACACTGCGTACAGTAATTTTGATAATTTTGCAAATCTATGATAATCCATCTTTGCTACAACTAACATTGCTACGATACTTACTGCGCTGAAAATTGCTTGTCTTTTGAAAAAATACATACTGTTTCCATTGAATTTAATCGCAGCACTATAAGAACTTGTACTATATAACATGATCAATCCATAGCACACCAAAAAGATTACAATCGTTAATAAGCTATAATCAAAATATCTAACCGTATTTTTTTGTTTCTTGTTCTGTGTTTTCATTTATTCACTCCCCAGCTCAACACATTTTCTAATGTCCATTATAGCGATTAGATTG
This sequence comes from uncultured Faecalimonas sp., assembly GCA_964440185.1. Lineage (GTDB taxonomy): Bacteria > Bacillota > Clostridia > Lachnospirales > Lachnospiraceae > Faecalimonas. The sequence goes on from CAYTRJ010000003.1 coordinate 3,221, forward strand.
GATAAAATCTACCCTTTGCATTAATTCTCGTTCAGATTGTACATCACTTGGATATGGATAAGTTTTTGCTATTTTATCAAAAAACAGCTGTAATTGCTTTGCCCTTTCCCTGTTTTTCTCTGCTAGCACTGCATATGTATATTCTGTTCGGATCACAGATGGAAATCGATTCATAGACTTCATGAATTTTTTCTGCTCATGTGTAAACATTTTGGCAAGTATTTCTGAACGATTCTCTCCAATCATTTCACAATACATTCGATCACATACAAGTAAATTGCGATGTAGCCCACTCACTCCATTTTGAGTTTCCAAAAGTATTTTCATTAAATGATCTGCTTCTTGAAATTGGTTTTGATCCATCAAGCGATTACATACAAAAACTGCTTGTGTTGCTACCATGCTGTTTTGCATTTCTTGTTGCTCCGGTACCACAAACCAACCATCCGGCATATCTTTCAAGCGAATCCCTTTTGCCAGTTGCTCGTTTACCTTAAGCTGAATCCAAAAAGCTTTCATTGCCGCATGATTTTTTCCAAGTGACACTGCATTTTTCCCATCGTTATCAATCATGCCAACAGTAAACGGAACTCCATTTATAACCGCGATCATGATACCAGTCACTGCAGCCATCAACAGTAAGCGACTTCCTATATTTCCATTAGGAATCCAAAGATATATCGCCAAAAATATAACACTTACGATTATATTCATGATACATCCGCCTAAATTGTAAAGAAACACAGGAATCTTATTGTATTTCATATCCGGTGGAGCCATCAAACACTGCCCTCCTGTACCTGCTATTGTAAGTCTGCGAAACACAAGTTTTCCATTTTCCTTCATCCACATCATATTTCCAATACGAAAAGAAGAAAAACGATAACCTGATAGCAGTCCAAATATAAGATGGCCTGTCTCATGAATGATCAGTTGTACATAAACACCAACACAGATTGCTAAAACATCAACCACTAGCGATTTCACCCATTTCATCCCTATTTCTTCTTGTACACCATTTTGAGCAGAAATCATCCCCATCGCAAATCCAGCTATTGCAGATACCAAAAGTAGGAACCCCATTCCCATCCATTTTTTATGATTCGTTTTCGCTTTTGAAAATGGTTTTGTATCGTCTATTTTGTTTCCCATAATCCTACGCTCCTATGTTTTCAAATTTAAAGTCATTGTAAATTAGCAGCTGAAAATAGTCAAATAAATGATATTTTTTTAGCAGTAATGATAATCTTTCCGTTTCATTATGTAAAAAGCAAAAGTAACAAGCATTGCTAGAATTTCTGCTACAAATAGAGAGTACCAAACTCCATTTAGTTCAAAAAATACTGGCAAGATCAACACACTGGCTATTTGGAACAGCAATGTACGTAGAAATGAAATTGATGCAGAAACAATACCGTTGTTCAGCGCTGTGAAGAATGCCGAGCCAAAAATACTAAATCCACTGAACAACACAGATAGTGCATAAAAATGAAATGCATCGATTGTCATATCCAACACAGCCGGATCATTTCTAGCAAAAAGCTTTGCCAAAGGTACTGAAAGCGCAAAAGCTGCAACACCATTTTCTCCTGCAAATTTCATCAACTGATAATTATAAAGCCAAGTAGGGAAAGTACAGCTCCACCGATAATTGTAATGTATACCAGCATAGAAAAAATGTGATTTGCTCTCTCCCTTTTTTCTTCACCTAATGTAACTGAAACTAATCAATGCATTCTATCATTTCTACTCTCTGTGCAATATAACATTTTCATTATACAAAGAAGAAGCATATCACCTCAGCGATATGCTCCATCTATATTTTATTCTATTTACATCCACAATTATCTTTTTTATCAAACTCTGGATTAAACGCATAGAAGTTTTTGCTGTCTAAGTTTTCTTGCACGATTCTTAAACTTTCGCCAAATCTTTGATAATGCACAATTTCCCTTGCACGTAAAAAGCGAATTGGGTCAGCAACTTCCGGATCTTTCACAAGGCGCAAGATATTATCGTAGGTAGTTCTGGCTTTTTGTTCTGCTGCCATATCTTCATGTAAATCTGTAATTGGATCACCTTTAGATTGGAAATAAGTTGCTGTCCAAGGAACTCCTCCAGCAGATTGTGGCCAAAGAGCTAATGTGTGATCAACATAATATTTTTCAAAACCATATTTCTCAATTTCTTCTGGTGAAAGATTTCTGGTGAGCTGGTAAATGATTGCACTGACAATTTCCATGTGTGCAAGTTCTTCGGTGCCGATATCTGTTAGTGTTCCTGTGACTTCTTTATAAGGCATTGTGTATCGTTGTGACAAATAGCGCATGGAGGCAGCTAATTCGCCATCCGGTCCACCGAATTGACTCATAATAACCTGCGCCATTTTGGGATTTGTCTGACTGATTTTTACAGGATATTGCAAACGTTTTTCATACAACCACATATACTAGCACCCTCCTTCCTGCCAAGGCCATGGTTCTTGTATCCAGTTCCATCTTTCTGTGCATGATTCCACTGCGGTATCAATTGTAAGTGGTCCGTAAAATCTTGCATATTCACGAAGCGCTTGATTTCTCATTTTGCTATATTCTCTAAAACAAGCTAATGCATTACAATCATTTGGATGTGTATCTAGAAATAATTTAATATCATCCACCGCAAAACTTACGACATTGATTCGATGCATCAAATCTCTTCGACAAGGCTTATTACTCACTATCTTACACCTCCTCTTCCTAAGAAAGGTAAGTTCAATTCTTTAAAAATAGTACCAACACAAAATCCTTTTTCTGCATCATAGAGTTCACTCCATGTTTGCCATGGGACATACGCCATGGCAAGAGGCATATCTTCAATTGGATCTTGTGGGCAAGATGGTGCCACTATCTGTGGTTGGGATTGACGATAGTTTCCGCAAGATGTTTGAGCATTTCTATAAGTTGCCATGTTTGTTTCCTTATTTTTCTTTTATTACATAATATGTAAAATTTTCAAAAGAGACACCTCAAACTCAAAAATAGGACATAGCACATCGCTATGTCCCATCTTGCCTCTTATTCAACGATTCCTTCAAACCCCAAATCATCTAACGCTTCTAATGCTGTCTTAACACAGTGTTCACATCCATTGATCGTCACTGTTTTATCTGCTAAAGAAACTTCAAAATCCAATCCTTCTTCGTTTAATAGATTTGTGATTCTTGATACACACTTTTCGCAATGCATATCTTCAACTTTAATTACTGTCATATTGTCTCCTCCAGTTATTTCATTAATTTTTTTATTGTATCACAAAGTTCTTCTACAACCTCTTCATTACCTGCTTGAATGTCCTTCACCACACAGGAACAAATATGATTTGCTAAGAGCTCTTTGTTAAAACTATTAAGCGCTGCCTGCACAGCCGATACTTGATTTAGAATATCTACGCAATAGCGTTCTTCCTCTATCATATTTTTGATTCCTCGCACTTGCCCTTCAATTCGGTTCAAACGAGTTACTAGTTTTTTTTGTTCCTCTTCTGAACGATGCTTCATTTTTTCCATAACATTACTCCTAGTCTAAGTTTGTCTTTCTCAAACGTAGTGCATTTGACACTACGCAAACAGAGCTAAGTGACATCGCGAATCCACCAATAATTGGACTTAACAGCCCACAGGCTGCTAACGGCAAGCCACATGCATTATAGAAAAATGCCCAGAATAAATTTTGCTTGATGTTTCGGATTGTTGCTTTTCCTAAACGGATTGTCTTGTATACATCATGCAAATCTGACTTCATTAACACCACATCACTAGAATCTAATGCAATATCACTTCCACTGCCAATGGCAACCCCTACATTTGCTTGTACCAGTGCTGGTGCATCGTTGATTCCATCTCCGACCATCATAACACATTTTCCTTCTTTTTGCAGTGCTTCAACGATGGATGACTTTTCGTTTGGCAGTACTTCTGCAATTACTTTGTCTACACCTGCTTTTTGACCAATATACTCTGCAGTCAATTTATTATCACCGGTAAGCATGTGTACTTCAATCCCCATTTTTTTAATTTTTTCAATTGCATCTGCACTTGTGTCTTTCATTGTATCTGCTACGCAGATCATGCCAATTGCGCATCCATCCACACCTACAAACATTGGTGTTTGACCTTTGTTTGCAGCTATTTTTGCCTCTTCTTCGTAACGCGAAATCTCAATCTGTTTCGTTTCACATAATTTTCGATTTCCAATAAAATACAGCTTTCCATTTAGTACCGCTTCGATTCCCTGTCCTGTAACACTTTGGAATTCTGAAACAGTGTCTAGCATCATCTCTTTTTCTTTTGCATAAGTTACAATTGCTTGGCCTAATGGATGTTCTGAAACTTGTTCACAAGATGCCGCAATCCGCAGTAATTCATTCGTTTTGACCTCGTAGCTAACTACATTTGTCACTGCAGGCTTTCCTTCTGTAATCGTTCCTGTCTTATCTAAAACAACTGTGTCAATCTTATGGCTTACTTCTAATGCTTCTCCACTCTTTATCAAAATGCCATGACTAGCTCCAAGCCCTGTTCCTACCATGATCGCTGTTGGCGTTGCGAGCCCTAGCGAACATGGACATGCAATTACCATTACTGATACAAAGACTGTCAAGACAAATGTCAATTCATATCCAAGCAATGCCCATATAATTGCTGCTATAATTGCAATTGCCATAACTGTTGGAACAAAATATCCAGCCACAGTGTCTGCAATTTTTGAAATAGGAGCTTTTTTCCCTTGTGCTTCCTCCATCAGTTTCACAATTTTTGCAAGTGTTGTTTCTGAACCTACACGTGTAACTTCTACTTGGATTGCACCATGATAGTTCATACTGCCACCAATCACTTCATCTCCAACTTCTTTTTCTACTGGAATACTTTCTCCAGTCAACATAGCCTCATCCACACTAGTGAATCCATCTACTACAATCCCATCCAATGGCACTCGGCTTCCTGGTTTGATCAGCAGCCTTTCTCCTTTTGCTATCTGCTTTACCGGAACTTCTCGCTGTTCTCCATTCCGAATAACAATTGCTGTATCTGGTGCTAATTCCATTAATTTTCTTATCGCTTCAGATGTTTTTCCCTTACTGCGGCCTTCCAAATATTTTCCAACCATTACAAGCGTTACAACAACTGCTGCAGACTCATAATATAATTGATGTGCATTGTGTGGGTTATTAGGAATCCCAATTGTCATGATCAAGCTATATATAAATGCACTTCCTGTACCTAATGCTACAAGAGAATCCATGTTTGGATGTCCCTTAAAAAGACTTTTAAATCCAACAAGGTAAAACTTTCTGCCATTCCACAAAATAATTATAGTCAATACTAATTGCACAAGTGCAAATGTCATTGGATGTGTATGCATATCCATAAACGAAGGTGTTGGCAATGTTATAGGCAACATATGTCCCATACAAATATATAAAAGTGGTAATGCTAGAATAATATTTGTGATCAAACGTCGTTTTGTTTTCTGAACTTCTCCATCATCATTCACATGCATTTCTTCCTCTACATGAAGTTCTGCACCAAATCCAGCGCGATCAATCTTACGAATGATCTGGTCTGGTCCAATTTTTGTTTCGTCATAAGTAATGGTTAAAATGGCAGTCGTCAAATTGACATTACTTTCTGAGACTCCATCCATTTTTCTCGTAACTCGTTCTACAGCACTGCTACATGCTGCACATGTCATACCTCGTATATTATATTTTTCTGTAATCATATCTATTCCGCCTTTCCAATACCCCGTAGGGGTATATTGGTATGCTATCATATTTACGCAAAAAATGGAAGAGGCAATCTCTTCCATTTTGATATAACTTATTGTTTTCCTAATGTAATTTCTACTTCTTTTTCTACATATCCATTTTCCGATGGTAATTCCACAGTAAGTATAACTGTTTCACCTGCTCTGTAATATGTCAATTGTTCCTGCAATTCTTCCATTGTATCTACATCTGTTCCATCAATTTCTGTAATGATACTTCCTTTTACCATACCAGCTTTTTCTGCTGCACCACCTTGGATAACTTCTGAGACATGAACTCCTTCTGGCATAGAATACATTTCCGATGTGGATTCATCAACTGTCACACCACGAATACCAATTACTCCACGTTCTCCTTCTGCTACTTTCGAGCGTGTTACTTTATTCATAAGTTCATTTAAAATATCTGTTACATCAGAAATTGGAATTGCGTATCCCATTCCTTCTACAGCGTCTGCGCTTACTTTAATCGTATTGATACCAATCACTTCTCCTGCTGCATTTAATAATGCTCCACCACTATTTCCAGGATTGATTGCTGCATCTGTTTGAATTAATTTGCCTTCATAATCTTCAATCTGGCGTTCTGTAGCACTTACAATCCCTGTAGTTACCGATTGACCATATCCTAACGCATTTCCAATAGCAATCGTTGGTTCTCCAACGCGAAGCGCATCTGAATCGCCAAGTGTTGCAACTTTAATCTTTTCCATTGTAGATTCTTTGATACTTGATAATGGTACTGCAATAATTGCTAGATCCATATCTGCATCCGTCCCTTTAATTTGAGCTTCAACTGTCTCTTCGTCAATAAAACTTACGGTTAATGTTTGGCTTCCTTCTACTACATGATTATTTGTTACAAGAAGCAGTTCTGAATCATTTTGTCCGATAATAATACCAGATCCTGAACTTTCACTTTCGTATTGTGTCACTCCTCCAAAGAAATAATTTTTCACTTCTTGAATAGACATATTTGTAATTGAAACAACAGATGGCATGACACTTTCTGCCACATCTGCCACATCTGACAATACAGTTGTTCCTGTTGTTGTTTTTATCTCCGTTGTTTCCACTTTTGTCGTAGTCTTTGTATTCGTTCCCAAAATCGCTGTAGATGCAACATTCACACCCACAAAAATTCCTCCTGACACAAGGCCAAATACAATCGCCATAGCAATACATGTCAACCATTTATGTCCTTTTTTCTTTTTTGGAGGTTCTGGGCTTTGTGGTTCTTCATAATGATATCCAGAAAAAGGATCTGTTTCCGTTTCATTTTGTTCTGTATGATAGTTTCCATATTGATATGGTTCGTAATTATTGTCGTTCATAATCTAATCTCCTTTTCTTTAATCTGTTCACAGTTTACCAACTATTTGTGAAAAATATGTGTTTAGAAAGTGAAAAAACTGAAAAGAGAGTCCCGCATAACGAGACTCTCTTTCTCTTAATCATCTAGATCAATAAAATCCATTTCAAAATCATCGAAAAGGCTTTCTTCATATTCATCTTCTTTCGATTCTGCCTTTACTTCTTCTGCTGGAGCTGTAGTTACTTGAGTTTTCACTTCTTCTACAGGAATCACAACTGTCTTTGCTACAGTTTCTTCTTCTGGAATGTTTTCTGCCATTTCCTCTACAAAAAATTCGACTTCTACTTCGTTATCATCCTCTTCTAATGTAACTTCCATGCTATCATCATAATCATAGCTTACTTCTTCCAGTTCTGGTTCCGCTTTTTTTACTGGTTTTGATCCTGCTACTTTCACATATCTTTCTGCTTCTTCATCCCAGTCAATACCATATTCATCATAAATTTCGTCTAATTCTGCATTACGATTGTATAGTTTCACACCTAGGATAAGTACAACAAGAAGTAATATTACAATTAAAGCCACCGTTCCAAGAACTACATATCGCATTTCATTTTGCATCATTTCCTTCAAAGAAGCAATAATCGATGTACTCTTTTCGTTTTTAACAGTTACTTCTTCTGAAAATCTTTGATAAGTTGCTTCTTGTGCATCATATTTGTATAATGATGTTTCCCCATTTTCATTTTCAGCATATAATAAATAAATATTACTATTTTCTACATCCTGCCATGCTGGAAAATCTGTCCCATCCACAGTCACAATCGTTTCTGCATATTGTTCCGAAACAAGTACGTCACTTACATCTGAAATCAATGTAATTGTTGTTACATCTGAAATCGCAATCTGTACAATTGGTCCTTCTTGTTGTGGTTCATCATCACTTTCTGGCTCTTCTGTATCAATTACTGGTGTTGTTCCTTGTTCAATTGTGATTGTTGATGAACCAGGTGTACATGTTATGTTAGAACCTTCATTTTCAAAAACTTGGCTTGAAGTAACTTCAATTTTTGTTGTGCCTTCTTTAAGTACATCAAACTGCATTAAGAATTCCACACGTTTACTTTCTCCTACGACACCTTGTCTTTTGTAAACCAATGTACCATTCGAAGTCTCTGTAACATCATCTCCGCTTTTAAAACGAAGCATTTCCGTATCATATTTCATCTGTACTTCTGCATTACCTACTTTTACACTATCCGAAGTTGCTTGAATTACCCCTTTTACTTCTACTACTTCACCTGTTGCCGTCTTTGGATCTGTAAACATAATCTTTCCATCAGCAGCAAATACAGAAGTAGCAATACTTGGTGCAACTAGGCAAATTGCTAGAAATGCAACTGCTAATCTTCTCATTATTTTCATTCTATGTATCCCCTTTTCTTTTTTCAAATTTCTCTAATCATTCTACATGATTTTACAAACCTTGTCTATACTTTTCCTACTCGGAACTTTCACTTCCAGTATTTGTATCTTTATAGTCGGCTCTTGTATATCCTGATTCGTCTTCAATTTCTAATGCAATTTCTTTTACTTTATTAGAAACCGTATAATTGTCCTCTGGATATAAAAATTTATGAAGTTCTTCCACATTTTCAATCACACCAAGAGGAACAACTACACTTCCTACACCTTCTACATATCCATCAATATGTTCAAAGGCAAATCCACTGGTTTCTCCCAATTCATATTGCGTAAGATTCGCAGCCAATGCAAGCACATCTGTTAATGACAAACTTGTAGAAACCCTTGGAAATACAGTATCAATAAGTTCATTTAACGTAGACAGATTCATTTTTTTAACTTTCTCAACAACCTTTGCTATCACAAGTCGTTGTCTTTCTGTTCTAGCATAATCTCCACCTACATTTTTACGTATACGTGCATAAGTAAGTGCTTGTACACCATCTAGCTTCTGATATCCACCTTTTATATGAATTGCTTTTTTCCCGACTACTGCACCTGTACCATCAATGTGATTATTGACTTCTGCTGCTTCCGCATCTGACACATCTATTTCAATACCACCTAATGCGTCAACCACATCAACCACAACTGCAAAATCTACTGTTACATAATCTTGAATATCTAAATCAAAATTCAAGTTGAGCATATTGATCGCATCCTTCGCTCCACCGGTAAAGTATGCATTATTTGCTTTTTTCAATTTCCCATCCATCTGCATTGTTAGAAGATCTCGATAAACAGAAACCATTTTTACTTCTTTTGTTTCATTGTGAATTGATGCAATTATAATGGTATCTGCATGGGTACCAGCTCCTAGAACTCCTTCTCTGGAATCTCCTCCAAATAATACAATGGATTGGTAGCCTTCCTGCTTTGCGCCTTCATTAATTTGAATCTCGTCTTTGTCAAAAAATTCCTTTTGAATCTTTGTCCAATTTTGCATCAAATATCCGATTCCTAATAGAATACACAATGTAAATAGAGAGCTGATTAATGCAAAAGCTCTTCTGCGTCGCATTACTCTTCTCTTTTTTCGTGCATGTGCCGCCTTTACCTCTTTCAATTTTTTCCTTTTTCTCATGATACTTCCCCTTATGATTCAAATAAAGTCGGAGAATGCACTCCGACTTTTATAATCTATTTATTCTGTTTCAGCACCTGTATCTGGTTTTGGTTGTACTGGCTCTGACGGAGTCACTGGTTCTGATGGAGTCACTGGCTCTGATGGAGTCGTTGGCTCTGATGGAGTCGTTGGCTCTGATGGAGTCGTTGGTTCCGTCGGAGTTGTTGGTTCTGTCGGAGTCGTTGGTTCCGTCGGAGTTGTTGGTTCTGTCGGAGTTGTTGTCTCTGATGGGTTTGTTGTTCCCGACGGAGTTGTTGTTCCTGATGGAGTTGTTGAGGTTTCATCATCCCCTTTTGTCGAACTACTATTGTCTGTCCATGTTGTATTTGGATCTGCTTGTCGATCTCCTACTAATGATTTTATACTAGCACTGATCTTGCTTACTCTTGAAGATACTGTATAGTCCGTACTACCAAACAAAAACTCGTGCAGCTGTACTACATTTGATGATAGTGTAATTGGGAATACAGAACTTCCTCTTCCTGAAATTGTTCCCGTTCCTTTTTCAAATGGAAAACCAGTATTTTCACCGAAGCTATAATTTGCAAAATCTGCTGCATAACCCAAAATCTCAGTCATTGTAAAGTTTGTTGAAATTCTAGGGAACACCTCATCAATAATTTTATTAATTGTTCCAAGCCCAGCCTTCATTGCTTTTTTTGCTGCTAACTGAATAACCAAACGTTGTCTTTCTGCTCTGGCAAAGTCATCTCCTACTCCTTTACGAATACGAGCATAAGTTGTTGCTTGTGCGCCATCTAATGTTTGTAAACCTGATTTTGTCAAATAATTTGCTGGTTTCCCTGCTACCTTCGCAGTTTCTCCTAAATAATCATTTACTGCTGACATCTCTTTTGCAGATACATCTACTTCAATTCCACCTAAAAGGTCAATTACATCTACAACGACGCTAAAATCTACTGTCACATATTTTTCAATATTCAAATCCAAGTTCGTATTTAACATATTGATTGCCTGTGTTGGACCGCCTAGCGCATAAGCAGAATTGCATTTACGAATCGATCCATTTTTTACATCTAACAATGTATCTCTATATACGGATACCATTTTGATTTCTTTTGTTTCGTTATTCAAACTCACAACAATAATAGAGTCCGTATTCAGATTGCGCTCTACTTCACCAGTTCTGGAGTCCCCGCCAAATAAAACAAAATTTGTGTAGCCAACACCTACATTATTTTTTACTTCTTGATTGATCTCGATATCAGTTTTACTAATTTTCTCTGTATTGATCTTTGAAAACTTCGATGTCACATATCCAACCAGCAACAATGCTAATATTAAAATAGCAGCTACAGTTATCAAAGCAATTTTTTTCTTCTTACTTAGTTTTTTAAACCAATTAACAATGCGATTTGCTCTTTTTTTTCTACGTCTGCCTCTTCTTCTGTTCTTCATTTATACATACCTCATTTTAAACTATATCCATTTTTGCCTATATAGAATACACCTTATAGTATTTTTTTTCAACTTTATTTCATAAGAATCTCCTTATAATTTTATTAAATCTAACAATTCAAAAAAAATATAAGCCCGCCTAAACGAGCTTATATCTTAATCTTCTTTCATATATTTCTTTGCATCCTTCATAAAACTTGCTACGATCAGAACAATCACTGCTGCAATTGGAAATGCAGCAATAATACTTACCGATTGTAAATTGCTCATAGAGCTTTCCGAAAATACAAGTGCTATTGGCAATAAGATTAATAATACACACCACATTAATTGAACCATACGATGTGGAGTTTCATTCTCCCCTAATTTATGGTAACTGTAGCATGACGCAATCAATGCAATAGAATCAAACGATGTAGCGTAGAAAACTACCATTGTGATCAGCACTAATGCTAACACGAAAGGTGCCAATGGCAATGTACGTATAATTTCAATAATGACTGTATACAAATCTCCAGTTTCTTGATATAAACTTATGAAATCAGCGGCTCCGGCCATTTGTTTCCCTAATGAATAATTTCCTAAGATAATAAAGCTTACTACAGTCGAACCTACACCAAATACATAACCCCCAAAAATTGTCTGGCGAACTGTTCTTCCTTGGGAGATGTTTCCAATAAAAAATGGAGTAGCTACACACCATACCATCCAATATGCCCAATAATAAATTGTCCAATTTTGTGGGAATGATGTTGTTCTTTGTGGATCCGTATATGTTGCTAGTTCGAAGAAATTTTGTACCATTCTTCCAATTGAAGAAATTCCTGTTTCAATGATATATTGTGTTTCACCGCCGAACAATAATACAAATGCTAATAATCCAAAGAAAAGATAAATGCATGATTTTGCTAAAAAGCTAATTCCTTTGAATCCATGTAATAATGAATATGTATATACAACACACGTAATGATTAAAATAATAATTGTCAACACTGTTCTGCTTATTTCCACATGGAATAACTCGTTTACAATGCTCGCCATAAGTGGTGTAGCCAAACTAAATGTTGTTGCTGTACCTGCTATTAACGCGAAAACTGCTAATAAATCAATAATTCTACCTAGAATACCGTCAGTATGTTTTCCAAGAATTGGACGACATGCTTCCGAATATTTTTGTCTATCACGTTTTCTAACATGCAGCATAAAACCAAATGCAACAGCGAGTACAAGATAAAATCCCCAAGGAATTAAACTCCAATGAAAAATCGGATATACACTTGCCCAATCTTGAACACTTCCCATCTCTGCAATATGAGGATCATTTGCATATAAAATCCATTCTGAAAAAGAATAAAATAAAATGTCTGCTGCAAGCCCTGCTGTAAACATCATCGATCCCCATGCAAAAAATGAATATTTAGGTTTTTCATCCTTTTTTCCTAACACGATATTTCCATATTTCGAACATGCAATATAGATAGAAATCAAAAACACACCTAATCCAATAACTAAATAGTAGACACCAAATGTATCTCCTAAAACAAATCGAATTTGACTAATAATATTGTTAGATTGTTCTGGTGCTAAAAAAAACACAAGGCATAATGCCACAATGATCGTCAATGGTAGCAATGTGATCATCCAATCAATTTTTTTATTTTCCATTTTCCCCATCTCCTTCCTTATAGCTTTGATAGCTAGCATCTAATTCAATTAATTCGTCTAAATTATCCACTTCAACAATATCACTATACTGCATTTGTCTGATTCCTAATTTATATTCCTTAGGATAACAGAACATTGCCACATCATCCCAATAAATTTGTCGATTCTTCTTTTCCTCAAACTCTGTTTCCAAATGATGTTTCAATTTTTTTCCATCTTCCGCACTCCAACGTGAAATGCTATATAATTGCCATCCTTTTTCTCCACCATTTCTGCTGCAAGATGTTACAATTCCATTTTCTACTGTCATTAGCCATTCATCTGTTTCTTGTTCTGTCCACACAGCATTGTATCCAGAACGTTCAAATTCCGGTGATAAAATTTCTGTATTATATATTATTTGATCGCCATCTAAAATAATTGCTTCTTCTATATAGTTTCTCGCTACATAAAGAGAAGAAATATTATTGCATGTGTCATAGTATGGATTTTCTATGATTTTCAAACCCTCGTATTCTTTTTCTAGACATTGAAACTGTTCTTTCAAATATCCTACGACAACGTAAATTTCTTTAATTCCATTTTCATGCAATCCACGGATTACCGTATCAATCATTCTCTCTCCATTTACTTTCACCATTGGTTTTGGCGTTTCTAATGTAACTGGGCGCATTCTGCTTCCTGTCCCAGCAGCCATAATAATGGCTCTTTTTACTTGATGCATGATTCCATTTCCTCCAATTTTTCTTGCACTAATTTGTAATAATCTTTTGCATATCGATATTGACGCAATGAATATTCTCCAAATTCTACGCCTAAATTTCGCTTATATTCACACCAATTGCTCCAAAGAAGTCCGCATGCTGCAATATAACAATAAATCTTAATCCTTGTCTCTTTACTACATCCTTCCGTAAAATAGCAATCGATTAATTGCTCTACTTGATCATGATTATACATTGCATAAATACAAAACATTGCAACATCTACATGTGGGTCTTGCATTCCCGCATATTCCCAATCAATCAAGCGGATTTCATCTCCTACTATTAAAAAGTTATCAGGAACTGCATCTATATGTGTCAATACCTTTTTATCTGCATGTTTATCAATATATGACTTTAATGAAAAAATACGTTCTTTTGTTTTCGAATAGTCCTTAAATACAGAAGGTTTTCCGTCCCATAATGATTCATAAAATTCGATTTGTTTAAAAATATTAAATTCGTGTTCTACAATAAATTCTTTCTCATGAAATCTTCGTAAAACAGCCATGCATTTTTTTAAATCTAGCAAGTCTAATGGATCACAAGTTCTAGCACCTTCCAAATATTCTGTCAGTTTAAATCCATTTTCTGGATTCAAATATACGATATTATCACAAATCTTATCATCCATAATTTGATGATATACCGCCGCCTCTTCTTTACGATTAATCAGCTGTTCTGTTCCCTCTCCTGGAATTCGCATAATGTATTTTTTATCTCGGCATCTAAATAGGAAAGAACGATTTGTCATCCCTTTCTTTAATACTTGAATGTCTACTATTTCGCTTTCCTCTGCATTTAATGCTTTTGCAATGATTGAAATTGCATCTGTTTTTAGTTGATTCGATTTACTATCTAATTCTCGAAGCTGCTCATAAGTATTGATTTCTACAACATCTGTTTCTTCCACTTCTTTTGCAGTTATAAGCATTTTATCGCCTTTGTATAATGCTGTTTCCCAAAAATCATTATCATGTCTTGCATCTTGGCATAGCTTACTGATATTATCCTTCACTATCACTGCATCTTCATTTGTTAAATACGCAATCCCTATCATCGTATTTCCTAAAGTTTCTCCTGAAACAGTTACCAACTCTTGTTTTCTGTTCACACGTACATTGCTGCTTTTATCCATCTTATTACTAACCATATACCATGAATATGGTTCATACTTTGAGAACGGATTCTTTGCAGACCAAATATCGCATGGAACAATATAGGTATCTGATAGTTCATTTGCTACAAGTTTTACTGAATGCAAATTATTTTTTGATGCGTATACAGGATTTACTACTAATTTAACCTGATATTCATCTATTAGATATTCATACTGTTCTTTCATAAAGCCAGTTACCACTTTAATATTTGTCACACCTGCTTCATGAAGCTGCTTGATCAATCGTTCGATCAAAGGTTCTCCATTTACTTCTAGCAGTCCTTTTGTGGTTTCTGTATTAATTGGAACCATACGCATTCCAAATCCTGCTGCTAAAATAATTGCGTTCTTTGGAACTTTTCGTTGATAAAGCTTAACTGCCTTTTCTGTCGGTTTTCCTTCTCGGTCTATATATGCCTCTTCACTTAGTTTTTTCATACATTTATTTACAATTCCTAAAGAATGCCCTGTTTGTTCTGCTAACTCTCGTTGATTTTCATATGGTTTTTCAAACAGTGCATTCATAATATCAAATTCTTGTTTGTTCATGTACTTTCTCCTTCTCATTTTTATGAACATTTTTATCTTAACTCAATTGCTTTAATTTGTCAATACACATAAAACAGAGCCTGGCACATTGCCAAGCTCTGTTCATTCCGTATGATCCTATTTAATCCATTCTCCTGCACTGTTAAACCAATATGTTTTTCCGCCTATTTTATGTTCTCCCGTATATAACGCACCTGAAGTTCCTGCATAATACCATATGCCGTCCATTTTTATCCAGCCTTTTGTATACAAGTAACCATTTTCATCATACATATACCATTTTCCATTCGTTTGATACCGAGATCCCATCACAAGATAACCTTCCATACCAAAATTAAATCCTGCATAATCTCCTGTTACCGGCTTACCATCTTTTATATAATACCAATATGTCTTACCGTTAACTTTTACTGACATCCAACCTTCTTTTAATTTTTGGCGCACCCCGTTGCTATCAAAAAACATATAGTTCTCTTGATTTGTATCTTCATTATAGATGTATCCTCCGCCAACGTGAATATATGGGCTCAGGTAATATTGTTTTCCACTAATTGTCATTAAACCTTCTTGGACTTTTCCATTTAATACATATACCCAGCTGTCATACGCCTTTTTCCAACCATCTGTTTTGTCTACATAACCGTTTGGTCCAATCCATACAGCTTCGTTGTCTTGATACATCACTATGTTAGTCATTAAAGTTCCATCATCGTAAAAATAGTATTTTGTCCCACCAATAATTTTTTCTTCTTCAGTGTTTAAAGTTCCATCTGCATTAATATAGTACCATTGACCAGAATCTGTTTTTATCCAACTAGATTTTTTTAGGTTTTTATCAATCCATGCTCCATCTTTATCAAAAAGATAAACTTTACCATTTATAGTGCATGCAGTATCCTGCATCATTACACAATCTTCAAAATAGTACCACTTGTTTCCTATTTTTTTCCATGTGTTATGTAATAAACTTCCATCTGCATCTGCATATGACCACCACCAATTTGTTTTACACCATCCATTGGTAACCATCTTTCCATCATAACGGCAATAATAAAGTTTATCATCTGTATCAGAATAAATCACATCATTTGTTATCATTTCACTATTTATGAAATAATACCAATCTTTCCCTGAATTGACCCATCCATTTACTTCATTACCTTTCGCATCATAGTAGTACCATTTTCCATCAACCCATTGCCAACCTTTCTTTTCAACAGCTGCTATTTTAGTACCATCATCTGCAAATTTATAAACTGTTCCATCAACTTCATAAGAGCCAACTACCATTGCTCCACTGTCATTTAGATAATACTTATTACTTATCCATTGATTAGTAAGAAATCTGCCATCTTTCCCTGCAAAATAATATACCGTACCATCTTTTACCCATTGGTTTTTAAGAATTTTCCCATCTGAATTCGCATAATATAGAAGGTTTATGCATTCATCCTGCATATATATTGAAAACAATCCTGTCTTCATTTTCCCATTGTAGTCAAAATAATATGTATTATTTTGTATAAATGAGTCTATGACAAGCGAACCATCAGGATTCATATAATACCATTCATGATTTACTTGATTCCAGCCAGGTTTATCCTGGACAACACCAGAAGAGTCTGTAATATAAAGCACACTTTCATAAGTTTCATGATCCCATAGCCAGATTACCCCTGTTTGCATTTGTGCCTCATAGTCAAAGTAGTACTTTTTATTTCCGATCATATAGAAACCATTTCGTACTGCATTTCCATCCTTATCGACATAATACCATTTTCCATCCATGGAATACCACTTGCTCGAAAATTGAATAGCACCATTGTGATCTGCAAAGAAGCAACCGTATTCATATGTATCTGGATGATATCCCCAAAATGCACCTGTCTGTAAAATACCATCCCAATCTAGATAATAATATGTACCATTTATATTGATCACTTCATCGTATACTGGTTCACCACTTCTGAAATAAGCCCATTTTTTGGTATCTTTTGAATAGTGCCATCCATTTTTTACATTCAGAATGACCTTTCCACTCTCTTCTGCAAAATAGTTCTTTTCTTCAACCCAGAAAACACCTGTTGCCATTCTTCCTTGAGCATCAAAATAGTATGTTGTTCCATAATGCACATAAAACTGATCACGAATGGTCTTTCCATCAACATACAAGTACCAGTAGTCTCCACTTTGTATCCATTCACTTTTTCCTGACATATCCAATACAGTAAGCACTCCGTTTTCATCTGCTTGATATGTAACACCATCTGCAATAACAATTTGATCGACACATAAATTTGCATACTCATCAAAGTAATATAGCTTTTCGTCTTCCTCTAACAGCTGCGATTCGTACGCAAGATAGTCTTCTCCGTAATATGAGGAATGCTCTTGATTCCATCCTTTGATCAAATATCCGTTTTCATCTGTTTGTACATATCCATAGGTGAATTGACCGTATTCATCATCTGGTACAATAACTTCTGCCCATCTGATTCCCTGGCTTTCATTAAACCAATATCCGTTTTCATCAAAATAGTACGCATGTGCTACGCCATCATCATCTTGGATTTCTGCGATAGTAGACTTTAATGATTCTCCGTTTTGATTATAATAGTAATTTCCTTCTTCGTCTTGATACCATCCTTCTTTCCATTCAGGATCTTGAACAACCTCTTCTTCAACTATCAAGACATTCGTATCTTCTTGGTATTCCGTCGTTTCTTGCGTTGTTTGATCTGGCACAGCCTCTTTTGCCATGACAGGCATTTTAAAACAAGCACTCGTTGCCATGACACATAAAAGCATCATAAATTGTTTTCGTTTCATAACTCTCGCCCCTCCTTTTATCAGATAATTATATCTGTTTGCCTAGAATTATTTTACAACAATTGTATTTTATTTTCAATGTTTTAGACCTATATTTACCTCATACTATATATCAAATCTGCTATTTGGAATCCATATTCAATTTCATCAGTCCAGCCAAATCCATATGGATTTTCTTTCTCTCCAAGCCATTCCACGTAAGTAACTGTTCCTTTCTTAACCTGTTCAAAGCTAGGGTCTATACATGGATTTGCTAATTTCTTTTCTGTAATATTTGAATCTGCACATGCTTTAAGATGTTGGATTTGCGCTCTGATTCCCATGCGGACTCCATTTTCCCCATACGTCGAAAAGTCAGCTGTCCCCATTTGATCTGCCGTTCTTATTCCTGCAAAATTAAATGATCCTGCACTCACTTCATCATCAAAGCGTAACCAATTTGTTTCTTTCATTGCCTGTGCAAAAGCAACTTCTACTGCAATTTCTTCCGCTGCCGCTTCTTCATAATAAATTTGACAGAATGTTTCAATATCTGGTGCCCCACCTTTTTTCAGTTCCTCCACTGGATATGTTTCATTATTTTTCTGATAAAATTCTATCATCTGTTCTATACATACTGCGGATTTTCCAAGGAGTTTATATGTTCCTTCTTTACGATTTTTAGGAATCCATGCTCCTGAATCTTCCAAGTAATACCACCTTCCGTCATACAACCAACCTGTTTGCATGATTCCATCACAATCCATATAGTACCAAAAGTTTCTAATATACTTCCAGCCAGTTACTTTTTTCCCGTCAGCTTCGTAGTAACTCCATGTATCATTTTGATATTCCCAACCGTTTGCATGTAATTCACCTGTCAGATCATCCAAATAATATATTTTATTATTTATCACACATTTCCCAGTTAATAGATAGCAATTCTTATCAAAGTAATATTTTCTTCCTTCTATTGTGTTCCACCCTGTTACTGCTTCTCCTGAACTTTGTAAATAAAATCTTGAACCATATAGTTCTAACCAGCCCGTTTGCATGATTCCATCTTTGTTCATGTAATACCAAATTCCTTTGATATATTTCCAACCTGTCTGTTTTTCTCCATCAGCATTAAAATAATACCAAGAACCATCTATCATTTTCCATCCTGTATACATATTCCCGTTTGGTCCTAAGTAATATGTATCTCGCAGCCAGCCTGTTTGCATGATTCCATCACAATCCATATAGTACCAGGCACCTCTGATATATTTCCAGCCCGTTGCTTTCTTTCCATAGAAATCATAATAGCTCCATACATTTTCTTGATATACCCAGCCCTCTGAATGTAACTCACCTGTTATTTCATCCAAATAATACACTTTTTTATTAATTGTTTGTTTTCCTGTTAGCAAATAACAATTCTTATCAAAATAATATTTTTTCTCATCTATCATTTGCCATCCCGTTGCAGCAACTCCTGAACTTTGCAAATAAAATTTCGAACCATATAGCTCTAGCCAGCCTGTTTGCATAATTCCATCACAATCCATATAATACCAACTGCCTTTAATGCATTGCCAGCCTGTCTGTTTCTTTCCGTCCACATTAAAATAATACCAAGAGCCATCTATCATTTTCCATCCTGTATACATATTCCCGTTTGGCCCTAAATAGTATGTACCATCCAGCCAACCTGATACCATATATCCATTTTCATTAAAAAAATATTTTTGACCTGATATTGTTTTCCACTGATTTATTACATATCCAGATTGTAGTTTGTATCTCCATCCAGTTTCATCTAACTCCCATTTTCCTTCTGAAAGATTTAGAAATTTTGCAATTCCACTTGCATCTGCCACTCCTAAATTTTTTAACCCTTCTTCTGTGCTCAAAAAGTTTTTGACATCGTTTGCATTAGATAAAAATGCATGTTCTATAATAACACCTGGAATATCATTCTTTTTTCCTGAAATTTGCACTGTATAATAATCCGCATATGAACCATCTGGATAGCGTTCATCTATAGATGTATTCTTATAATAATTTTCTCTTTTCGTTAAACCTATTTTCCCTAATTCCTCTAAAATATTGTCTGCTAACTGTTTTCCAGCATTACCAATTTGCGGTTTCCAATTATTATTTGGATAAATAACCTCTGCACCACTTACTTTGTTTGATACTGAAGCATTCAAATGCATACTAACATAAATAATTGCTCCTTCTGATTTTGCTCTCAGCATTCTTTGTTCTATGCATTCTCCACTTTTACCTGTATTCGGATATGGACAGGCTGCGTCTTCTCTCGTCATATATACTTTAACGCCATATTTGCTTTCTAATTCCTCTTTACAGTAATTCGCAATTTTTAAAGTCAAAGTTTCTTCATGAATGCCATCTCTAGTTGCTCCTGCATGCTTTTTATCATGTCCCGGATCAAGTGCAATTACTATTTCTTTCGTTTCTGCATCTTGCGCATAGACTTCATCCAATTTCATACTCATCAAAAACCCAATTACACAAATAAACACTAATATTCTTTTTATTAACTTTTGTTTCATCTTTATTCTCTTTCTATTACTTAAACTGATAATAATCTTCATATGCCATATGTCCTGTTTCAAACAAAGCACCCTCTTCTGTAATTTTTAGCTTTTCTTTTTGATATGCGCTCAAATAACTTTCTGCTAAATAGCTAAGGATTTCTTCTTCTCCGGTTGTTCCCATACTTCTAATATAGTCTCCAAACGCTTTATTGATATCTATGATCATGGTATCATCTTCATTTAAAATAATCTCATTTATTTCACAATTTTTTGTAATAATACCTTCTTCTTGCAATTTTGTTATAAGAGATTGTTCTTCCTTTTGTTTTGTACAACCAGACAATATTGTAACAATTATCAATAATAGTATTAGACCCTTTTTCTTCATTTATATCACGCCATCCTCTTCTTCTAAAATTCCTGAAAAAAATCTCGCTTGCGATATTTTCGCACGCGAGATTCTCCAATTTCCTTACATAACTCGTTTCACATATGTTAATACATTCTTTTTATCCCATTTGCAATATTCATTTACATCTGTGATATAGGTATCATATTTTGTATTGAGCGCATGAATCATTTTTCCATCTCCTAAGTACAAAGCAACATGCCCTACACGTCCACCTTTTGCAAAGAATAACAAATCCCCTGCTTTCCACTGAGATTTATCAGACACACTTATTGAAGTTCCTACTCTTGCCTGTTCTACTGATGCTTTTGGTAATTTCACACCCATTTGAGCCATGATCCATTGCGTAAATCCACTGCAATCCCATCCAGTTGGTGATGCTCCGCCACTCACATATGGGACATCTACATATTTTGAAACATTTTGCATTGTATATGAAATATTTGAATCCCATTGTCCACCGCTCTTCATATAATGCCACTTATTTTCAATCTTTTGCCATCCGGTCTGCATAGCTCCAGATGATGCAAGATAGTACCAATGCTTTCCGTCCTGTAGCCAGCCAGTTTGCATCACACCATCTTCATTCATAAAATACCATGTCCCACTAATGCGTTTCCAACCGGTCACAAAATCCATACTATCTTCATAATAATACCAATTTTCGTCAACGTAATGCCAGCCTTGTCTTAATGCCCCTGATTCCGCAAAAAAATATTTTATGCCTTCTATTTCCTGTTCTCCCGTAAGCATTATTCCATTTTCATCGAGATAATACTTTGTTTTTCCAAGTGTTAGCCAACCTGTCTTTGCGTCACCATTTTTATTAAAATAGTACCACACATCGTCTAATAAATACCAACCTTTGTCATACATTGCACCACTCTCTTGAAGATAGTACATCGCATTTCCTATTTTCTGCAGACCTACCTGCATTTCTCCATTTGCATTCATGTAGTACCAATGTCCACGTATGTATTGCCATCCAGTTGCTAGATTTCCATCTGCTTTTGCATAATACCAAATATCATTTACATAATTCCATCCTTTTTGCTCAAACACGATACTCTGCATATCATTCACATATTCTTGTGCTGATACTGTTTTTACATGAGACGATGCAAGTATTACCATCATACATGCAGGTAATATTTTCCACAATTTTTTCTTTTTCAAATGCATATTTTCACCTATATCCTATGTTTTCTATATGTATTTTATTATAACATAATTTATCGTCTCCGTCTTAACCTACGGAATAATATATTTAATAACTGGAATCTTTTGCATAATTTTTACCAAGAAACCGGATATTGTAAATATCACAAATGCAAAAATCACACTCGGAGCAAATCGCAATGGTGCTATACCAAAGCATTTATCAGCTATCGTAAGCAGAAAAATATGTATCAAATAAATGCCAAATGTTTGCCCACTAAAAAATGTTAATATCTTTATCAAATACTTCGGAAACTTATCAAATGGAAGCTTTTTAAACAAAAGAAAGATTGCCGCAGAATACAAAATGCATGGAACATTCATATATCCTTTAAACAATGTATTTACTTCATTGCTTCTAAATGAGAGATACCATGTACCAGCAAAATGGACAAGAAATCCCAAAACTCCCAATACATAAATCAGCAACTGCGTCTTTCGGCTCATTTCGTAAGTATCAATATAGTAACCAATAAACACATATATCAGATAACTGCTGCATACATAAAGTGAAAAATTACTGTTATGTGTAATTCTTCCACCACTCAAGGATGCCAAAAATGGTAATAATGAATTTACAATAAAAAAGACAACAATTACATATGCAAAAATTTTTTTACGTTTTTCTTTTTCTATACTTCCAATTACTGGAATCGAAAGATAAATTCCAAAAATAGCAAGAAAGAAGTAATATATACTCATATATTCACAGCTAATTATTGCATTTATAATATCAAACGGATTAAGGCTGACGTTTTCAATCCCTCTGCAGCATATTGCAAAAATAATGCTAATGATGCTCCATGCCAAGAATGGAATGACTGTTTTCTTTACACGTTTTTCAAAATATTGTTTCATAGTATAGCGTTCACTGAAATCTACCAAAGTAGCACCTGATATCATTATAAAAACAGGAACCGCAAAGTAAAAAAAAGATTCAATAAAGTTGGCAGCAACCCAACCTCGTGTTTTATTAAAGTTCCAAAAATTAGCTGTATGTAATAATACTACACTAAGACATGAAACAACATTCAGTACTGTAATATAAGTTTTTCTATTCGACATTCTTATACGTCATCCTTTCCATCTATTTCATAGAACGTAATTTCTTTATGACCATCTCTTTCACATCTTGGTAATTATTATCTTTCGTAACTGCAAGTGCTATAATATAAACAGCTACACACTCTACTATCGTCACTCCTACATATAGAATCAGTTTCAATTCAAACGCATAGGAAAACGGAATAAGCTTGCGATTCACAAAAGCGATCAAGACAAATAAGATACTCATTGCAAAATATGAAAAATATTTTTTCACGACTCCTTGTAATCCTACAATTTGTTCCTTCTTAATTACAAAAATTTCTGCAAATACAACGAACAATTCAACAATCGCGGTTGAAAAAATAGCAGTTTCAGAATCCAATACATTTCCAAAGGCTAATAACAATTTTACAACTAAATTGATTCCTCCTCCAACAAAATATATTGCTGTAATTTTCTTTTCATATCCTTGAATAAATAAAATTTGATTTGCAAGTACATATTCTATCATCCAAATCAGCATTCTTAACGAAAAAATTGCAAATGTTGTTCCTGCATCTATATACTGAATTCCACCATATAAAAACATAATAATATCTGACAGTACAAAAAATCCAAAACACATCGGTATACCTAACATAAAAAATACACTTGATGATTTACTTACTAATGCTTGATAACTATCAAAATCCTGTTTTCCAATATAAGCAGATAATCTAGACAAGGTAACAATGATGATCGAGTTCATGACATTAATAAACAGATTAATGATCACTTGGCTAAATGTATAATATGTTACGTACACACCATCTGTTGCAAAACTCATGATCAATCGATCTAAATTTGTATACAGCATACTGCAGTTCATTAATACAAACATAATTGCCAGTGGTTTCAATATGCTTCGAATATCATTCCATGAAATGCGTGAAAATACTACCTTGCTTTTTATTGATATAAAACTCAAAAAGTAATTCAGAAATTGTAAAAATGAATAAATAAATGCATATATAAGTACATCATCTGGTTTTCTTACACATAGTAAGATTAAGAAAACATTCAATATCCTAACAAGTAATGTTTTGTACACAATGAATTTGTAATTTTCATATGCTTCATTCATATATTCTACATTGAAAATAGCTGCTATGATTTGAAGCGACATCACAAAATAAATAGACTCATGATTATATTCTGCAAACCCAATTAAATAAGCAAGATATATAACCAATACCAAAATACTACTTACTGCACCTACTGAAAATAGCATTGTGAATAATTTTGATAATTTTTTTTCATCATGCTTTAATTTGCTGATTTCTCTAATACCATAGTTATAAATTCCAAATCCAGCAAAAGGCAATAGGAACCCAACTAACGACAAGCTTTGATTGTAAATACCATATAACTGAACATCCAATGTTCTAGCCAAATACGGTCCCGTAATAATTGGAATAATTACATTAAATACATTTAGGATTACTCGCAAGACCGCATTTTGTGCAATACTACTTTGCTGCTTCTGTGCCATCATATACCCTCGCTTTGCATTTGCTTGAATCTTCTAATTCTTTATATAAACCAGATGCTTTCCAGTCGAAATTAGGAATTGGTGTCATAAAATCTTGTCCATAATAATTTGCTAAATATTCTTCTGTATTTTCTGGTACTTCTACTTCAATTCCCTTGAATTCTGTTTTCATCAATTTTGTAATACGATTCGCTTCGTAGTATCCTTGAATATCAATTGGGTTTTTATCCATATCCATTGCATATACGATCAAGCAAGAAAAGATATTTTTTCTTGCTTCTGTTTCTTCTTTATTGTCATAATAGACAATATCTACATTTAATCCTTTGTATGAATAACTTTCTTCTACTACTTTGTCCTCATATTCAAATCGTCTAGAATATACAAATCCTTGTTCCAATAATCGTTCTTTAATGATTTGGAACTTAGCAAAGTCTTTGCTGTATGCTCCTAAATCTAAATCTACGTCGAACGAAATAAAATCACGTTGTCTATACCATCCTAATAAAGTCCCAAAATCCAACCACAGTGAAACATTTTCTTTTTTACATTCCTTATATAAAATTTTTAACGCTTCCACTCCGTGTTCTCTTACTACTTTATTCTGTTTTTGACTATTACGTAAATTGATGTATGCTAATAATTTTCGAACAATTCCTAATTCCTTTAATTTTTCTTTACGGTCTCCTAATAAAATCCCTATTTTTCTTTTTAGTTCGTACATTCTTTTTTCTCCTCAATATTTAACTGATGAATCAAGTAACCTAATAGTGTCCAAAAAACAATTGTTTCTGGTGAATTTACAAAAAACACCGCTGAAATAAACATTGCATCTACCGCGATTACAAGTACTGCAACCATCAAAAATTGAATTCGTGGTATTTGACAATATCCCATTGTAAACACTTTCTTGCACGCATATGCAATCACCAGCAATACAAAAATAAAGAACAAACTAATTCCTACTATACCTTGTGAAACTAGAACGTCAATCACTACATTGTGAAATGAATCAAATTTTCCATAATCATTGTTCACAATATATGTATCTTCCATCTCTTGTTCTGCATATGGAAGAATATTTCGGAAACTTACGCCAAATACCTTATTTTCTTTAAAAATCTCTACGCCGCTTCCCCAAATATCAAATCGTCTATTACTATAGTCCGCTTCAATGTCTTCTTCTCTTCCAACTACGTGTGTAGAATCGTTTTCTGTATCATCTTCTACTGCCATATAAATTTGTTGAATGATAAAGTTGTATCCTGTTTTAGTAATACCAAACGAACCATACAAAAGAATCGTACAAGCAAAAATCATAAAAATACGTTTTACTATTCCTGCTTTTTTCTCTTCCATTTTCGCTTTCAATTGGATACACATCCAAACAAAACATCCAAATGTCAAGCTCAATTTTGTGGAACGTGAATCAGAAAGTACGATATATAAATAGTTGACTACAACTGTACTTGTTAATAAAATTTTACACCATTTTTTATCAGTGATCTTGATAATATAAATCGCAGCTAAAATAGCAATTGCCGTGATCAACGCACCATGATTTGGATCTGTATAGCAGCCCCATAAGCGCCCCCAAATAAAACCATAGAATGTTCCGCTTCCATCTGGAAAATCTTTTCTTCCCCCGAATCCAACAACTGCCATTACAACACCTGCCAAACTACAGATAGATGTATATGCAATTAATACACTAGAAAATACGTGAAATTCTTTTCTTACTGTTTCTTCTTTTTCATCAATCCAATAAAGCAGGAAAAATTGGAAAACCATCCAGATCATTCCCTTAATATTTCCCATATATCCATACTTCCAATTTACTACACTTGATACAAAATAACTTACTAAAAATAGAATTAATATAAACAGAAATTTATACGAAAAACGAAATTTATTTCGAATCACTTTATGGATTAAAAGAATTCCACCAATTCCTGTAAGTATAAGTGATGTAATATTTAATATATTTAATTTTAAAGTAAAGCAATTAAAAGCTAACAGCACATGTAGTAAGTAAAAAATTTTAAATACCAACATTGCTTTTTCTTCCCTTATTTTTATTTTATTCATTCTACTCCTCCCAAAGTTTCATGATACTTTCATTTAAGTTCTCGTTATCTAGTTCCTTCGCATATGATTCTGTCTTACGATTACTATCAATTGCTTGCTGTAAAATAAATTCACTCCAGCATTCTGTCTTCAATGGTAAGAAATTACATTTTGCAGTAATCTTCGACTCTTTTGTAATAGTATCACTAAGAATACAAGTGATTCCACTTATTTGCGCTTCTAACGCACTAATTGGATATCCTTCAAAATAAGAAGGTAACACAAAAATATCTCCCGCTTGTAAATATTCTGTTACATTATCAACTTGTCCCGTAAATACCACATGTTGCTCTAATCCTAATTCGTTTACTTGATTTTTGATCTTTTGTTCATTAATGCCTCTTCCAATCAAAAACAAAATCGTATTTGGATCTTTTTTTACTATTTTCTTCAACACTCGAATCATAAATTCATGATTCTTTACATATGAAAATCCTGCAACATGTACAAGTACTTTTTTATTCTCTACATTCAATTTTTTTCGTATACGCTCTCTAATATCTCTGTCAAATCTAAATTCATCTAAAGATACCGTATTATGAATCACATGGTAGTCTTTTGACTTTAATATTTTTGATGTATACATCCATTCTCCAGCTTTTTCCGAACAAGCTATAAAAGTTGTTGCTGCTGGGAAACACACTCTTTTCATGATATTGTGCAATATAGTCATAATAACTCTTTTCACACTATTTTCTGAGTCATAACCCGAACTGTGACTATGGACGATTCTCTTTTCGATACCTACATTTTTGGCAGCAACCAATCCCATTCCTATAATCGCAGTAGACATATTTAAATATACAACATCATACTTCTGTCTCTGCATAATATTTTTCAAATCTTTGTACTGCTTTATTGGATTTTTCGCAGAAGAGTGTTGTATTGTCTCAATTCCTTTTGCAGTCAAGTCACGATGCACGCTGACATCTAACTCTTTTGTTAATAATGTTACCTGGTATTTCTCCATATCTATAACATTTACAAGACTTAAAATATATTTGTCTACTCCGCCTGCTTTTCCATCTCCTAAAAATCCGATTAATATTCTTTTCTTCATTTATTTCCTCTATATTAATTCCAAAGAATCTACTGCTTGTCAAAAAAGTTATAATATTGCACTTTTTCATACTCAGCAATTTTCTCATCTGATTCTACTTCACTCCAGCTATACCATGTTCCCGCTGAATCCATAACACCATATCTGCTAATCACTGGCCATTGTTCATACAAATCTGCTAAATAATTCTGATACGATGTCAATGGTAACTCTGCTGTTTCTAATAATAATGTTGAAAGATAATTTGTACTCAAAACCAAGTCTTCTTTTTCTTCAATATCATAGTTAGACCAGATCATAAATGGAGTTCGATATTTCAGCAATTCCAATTCTGTTCCCACTTCTTCAGTATCTTCTAATAGCTTGTCGTATAGTTCTTCTTCCACAGAAGGATAGTGATCACCAAACATACATATGATAACCGGTTCTTCTCGTTGTTCAAAATATTCAATAAGTCCTTTTAATGCATCATCTGTTTCTTTTGCAAGACTTAGATACTGTTCTGCCAATGGATATTGATTTTCCATTCCAATAATTTCAGTACTTTCAAATGGTTCATAATTATACGAACCATGATTTTGCATTGTGACATTAAACATAAATACATTTTTGCCTTCTGAAACTGCTGCATCATAGCTTTCAATCAATCGTGCATAATTCACTTCATCAGAAACATAATCTCTCATATACTCTTCTTCTGAATAGCCTTCATCAAATAAAATGTTGTCAAATCCAAACAAAGAATATACATTACTGCGATTCCATCCTGTTGATTTAAACGGATGTGAAAAGAAGGTTTCATATTCTTCACTTAAGATGCCACCTATGTTTTCCATTCCTTCTTTAATGTACGACATAAATGGATAAATTCCATCTGGTAAAAATGACATCGTACATCCCGTAAGTGCTTCAAATTCTGTATTGCAAGTTCCTCCTCCATAAGTTGGCACAACCACTTCTCCACGAATGGTATTTTCTGTTAACGAATGGAAAAATGGAAGAACTTCCGTTTCTGTTTCTAATCCTGTTCCAAAATTTTCTAAGTCTGAAAACGACTCATTCATGATCATAATTATATTTGGGGTTTGTCCATGAAAATCATTTTCTGATTGTAATATACTTTCTTCTGTCTGATCTGCTGACTCTAAAATTGCTTCTGCTTCTTTTTGTGAATACCCCTCTGGTGCTTCTAATTTCAAAAAAGGAATGCCTGCTGCGACATCCCATAATGCTCCATGATCTTTTATGCTTTGCCATTCTCCCCATGCATAAGGGGCAGCATTATGTTTATTTAAAAACGATTTGTTAAATACGATAACAACAAAAGATATAACAAAAATAATACCTAATGCTGCCTTTATACCTCTTCGTTTTTTTGACGCTTCTTTGTATTCACAACGGGTCGCTACTAGAATAAACGCAATTGTCATTAAGATTCCAATCACCATATACCAGTCAAAGACAAAATCGTAGCTTACTCCTACATTCATTGCTGTTTTAATTGCATATATATCTGCTGTTCGGATAATCATTCCTCTAAATTTGCCTACGAATGAATCTGCAATTGCAAAAATAAGACAAATTATCATTCCTATAGATAATGACCATTTTACTCTATTGATCAACACGTGCAGCACAACAAATATGCACAAAAACAAAGCATAATTAAGCCCTAACATGTAAAAGGGCATTTGAATCGATGTATTTTTCATTACCCATTCAACTACCCAGAAAGCATACGCAGGAGCAACTAAAAATAGCACTCTTGCAAACCATTTTTCAATTTTTTCATTCAAATTAAGTTTAATTGCAGATATACCAAATAGCACAATGTCAGCGAAAAACCACACTCTGGTGGTTTCGCTAAACAATGACCATTCTCTTTTTAAACTGTACATTGCCAAAACAAACAACACAGTTAAAATACCTGCTTTAATAAATGTCTTTTTTGTATATTCAATATACTTCCATTTTTTTTCTTGCATGTATTTTTCACTTTCTAATTGCTATTATTTGCTTTCTTTCGCTTTTGCAAATAATATTGGTAACTTATTCTTTACTACAAATACAACTCTACCCACAAGCATACATAATAGTGCATGTTTGTTTTTTATCAACGGCATAATAATTGCCATGCTTTTACTATTAGGTTCCATATAAGTATTTAACTCATTAAAGAACTGGCTATTGAACAGTTCTTTATTCCAATGATAGCGATCCTTAAAATGGAACTTCGAACGTTTATCACAATTTCTTTGCATTGCTGACAAAATGTATCTTGCATAAATACTTGCAAGTTTTTTCTTCACCTGTTCTGTACAGCAACCCCAACATTGATATTGTTCATAAATCATCTTAACTCTGGTTTCATGCAATACAAAATAGTCCTTCACAAATTTCGAAGTCAAACTGTTATCAATTCGTTTTCCATAATGATACGGAGTCATTGACAACAAATTAAGACTCTTGATTTGCTGAAAATACTTCACATTAAATTGAATATCTTCTATCAAAGTAACAACTTCATACTTTAATCCTAATTCTTTTAAATAATTCAAATTATAAAATTTATTCCAAGCATATCCGTATAATGTGTTTTCTTCTAATTTGATCACAAGTTCATGTACATCATCTGCATTGTCTAATAATTGTTCTGGCATACTAATCGTTTTTGTATGTTTCAACGCATCATTCTTATCGAAGTATTCTTCCACTAAACCAAACACAACGACATCTGCTCGATTCTTTTCTAGCGATGTATAAACCTTTTCTAACAAATAATCATCTACTCGATCATCAGAATCCATGAACCAAATATATTCTCCAGAAGCTTTTTCAAGACCACTATTTCTTGCCTCGCTGAGCCCTTTATTTTTTTCATGATGGATCACTGATATTCTTTCATCATTTGC
Source organism: uncultured Faecalimonas sp. (assembly GCA_964440185.1). Classification (GTDB taxonomy): domain Bacteria; phylum Bacillota; class Clostridia; order Lachnospirales; family Lachnospiraceae; genus Faecalimonas. The sequence goes on from CAYTRJ010000003.1 coordinate 34,207, forward strand.
CGCATATGCATCACAAATTTCAGGAGAACCGTCAGGAGAGCAATCATCTACTAATATAATTTCAAAATTTTGATTTGTTTGATTCAAAATACTTTCAATTGCATTTTTCAGATGTTTTTCCACACCATAGACAGGCATGATAATACTAAAGAACGGTTTTGAATTCATATTATCTTCCTACTTTCAATTTCGTAAATAACTTTGTATTTTTTGTTTTTACGTAAGTGATTACTTTTGCTTCTAAATATGTTAAGAATGTACAATGCCATTTGATTGGTAATAATAAAATCTTCATATAGATAGAACGAGGTCTAGCTATTTTACCCATTTCATTGATTCTTGGATTTTGAAGCATTGTTTTAATTTCTTGTTTCTTTGCTTTTGCAGACATTTCACACTTTGGATTTGTTACATTTTCTATACATCCTACAAAGCGTTCCATATAACGTCTTGCAATCATTTCCATACTTGCATCATTTGTAACATTCCAATGTTTATATAAGTCTACCATCCATCCGTGTTCTTCTTCTCGTTTTTCATACATTCCCGGACGGTATGCCGCTGTTTCAGATTCTGTTCTTGCACGTAAGAAATGATAGTATTGTTTTGATGTAACTGTTACTCTTTCTACGTTACGAACGATACTTACATTAAATGGGAAATCATCCCAAAATGTTGTTGGGAATCTCAAATTATTTTCCATAATATATTTTGCTTCAAACAATTTGTTCCATGGTGTGTATAAAAGATTCTTATCAAACAATTTATACGCATTTTCTCTGAAAGATTGTTGGTCTGCATATACCGCATCTTCCACGAGATAATCATCTGTCATAAATTGACCATTTCCAATATAAGTATCAATATAAAATCCAGCAACTACTAATTGTGCATTATCACGTTTTGCAAGATTATACATATCTTCTAACATTGTTGGTTCTGCCCAATCGTCTGAATCCAAGAAATACATGTATTCGCCTTTAGCCATTTCGATTGCCATGTTTCTTGCACTTGGCGCTCCTCCATTTTCTTTGTGGATCACATGGATTCTTTCATCCTTTGCTGCATATGCGTCACAAATTTCACCACTCTTATCAGGAGTTCCATCATCCACGATTAAAAATTCCCATTCTTTTAAAGTCTGTGCTTGGATACTTTCAATCGCTTTTCCTACATATTCTTCTACCTTATAAACAGGCATAATGATACTAACTTTTACATTGTTATTTGCCATTTTCTTCTCCCCTATGCCAACTCTTTTTCAATTAATGAAAATGCTGACTCAATTACCTTATCCATATCGTAATACTTATATTCTGCTAAACGTCCACCCAAGATAATATTTTCTTCTTGGTCTGCTTTTTCTCTATATTGTTGATATAATGCTTGATTTCTTTCATCATTAATTGGATAGTATGGTTCCATACCTTCTTGCCAATCTGCTGAATATTCTTTTGTCACTACTGTTTTTGGTTGTGTACCAAATTCAAAATGCTTATGTTCGATTACTCTTGTATATGGAGTTTCGCGATCTGTATAATTTACAACAGCAACACCTTGATGATTTTCTTCATCTAGTAATTCTGATTCGAATCGTACACTTCTATATTCCAATTTGCCATAGCAATAATCATACAGAGAATCTAACGTACCTGTGTAAATAATCTTTTCACCTAATTCGTTATATTTCTCTCTATTTTCATTATAGTCTACACCCAATTCCACATCACAACCTTTGAATAACGCTTCAATCAATACATTGTATCCACCAATTGGAATTCCTTGATATAAATCATTAAAATAGTTATTGTCATATGTATATCTTACTGGAAGTCGTTTGATAATAAACGCTGGTAATTCTTTGCAGTCTCTTCCCCATTGTTTTTCAGTGTAACCTTTAACAAGCTTCTTGTAGATGTCTTCCCCTACTAAGCTAATTGCTTGTTCTTCTAGATTCTGAGGTTCTCCAGTAATTTTTGATTTTTGTTCTTCTATTCTTGCTTTTGCTTCGGCTGGTGTTCTAACATCATTCCACATTTTACTAAATGTGTTCATATTGAATGGCATGTTATAAATTTCACCCTTATAGTTTGCTACAGGTGAATTTGTATATCTATTGAATTCTACTAAGGAATTCACAAAGTTCCATACCTTACGATTACTTGTGTGGAAAATATGTGCACCGTATTTATGAACATTAATTCCTTCTACTTCTTCGCAGTAAAGATTTCCACCCAATGTATCTCTTTTTTCGATTACTAGACATTTTTTCCCTTGTTGAGTTGCATGGTAAGCAAACGTACCAGAAAAAAGTCCTCCTCCTACAAGAACATAATCATACTTTTTCATATTTTACTCCTTTTCTTTCACTTCTTGAAATATATACTCATTGCCGTGCTCTCCACTATGAAAAGCCTCTGTGCTGTCTGATTTCAATAATACGATTACTGTTTGGAACAACAATTGTATATCTTTGAAGAAACTATATCCTTCTATATACATCAAGTCCATCATCAGTTTGTCTTTTGGTGTTGTATTGTACTTACCAGAAATTTGTGCATAACCAGTAAGCCCCGCCTTCATACGAAGTCTATAAGCAAATTCTGGCAATTCTTCTGTATAAGATTCTACGTTTTCCAACATTTCTGGTCTTGGACCAACCACACTCATGTCACCTTTTAAGATATTGAGCAATTGTGGCAACTCGTCCATTCTGGTCTTACGAAGAATTTTACCAACTTTTGTTATACGATCATCATTGTCTGTAACAGAACGATTTTCAACATTTTCTCGCATTGTTCTAAATTTATACACTTGGAATACATTTCCCCAGATAGTTGCGCGATCTTGTTTAAATAAAATCGATCCTCCATCATTTAATTTAATTGCAATTGCGCTTATGATCCAAATAGGTGAAGATATGATTCCAACAACTAATGCAAAAGCAATATCTAGGCATCTTTTTGCAATTCTTTGTTCCATTGTCAAACCTTTTATGTTGTAGTTTAACATTGTAATATCATCTAGCAAATAATACTCTGATATTTTTTCTACGATATCTTCAATTTCTGGATTGAAATATAAATTTTTTCTGGTTTTATAGCAATAGCTTACCACTTTACTTCTCACATCAATTGGAATATCATACATCATTACAGTATCAGCATTCTTTAACTTTTTAATTAATTCTGGATCTTTGTAATCTAACACTTTTTCAATATGATACTGCTTCTGCATCTTAGTGATCCCTCTTACAATTTGATTTAAGCTTTCTTGTGATGAGGTGATCACATAACAACTTTCTGGTTTATGCAATTTAAAAAACAGTGCATTTCCAGCATAAACAGAAATTATAATAAATATAACTTGTACTATATATGCTACAATACAAGCTCCAATACTACTTAAACGGAACGCCTGAATACTTGGAACATTTGTATTCATAACCATTAATTGTAAATATACAATTGCATCTGTACATAAAGCAGCTAATATCATAGAATAAATAATCGGCTTACTTTTTCTACGTCCTACGTCGTATTTCCCATAGATTGTTAAAAAAAGAATACCAACTACTGCATATGTACTAAGTGTGATTCCTAAAGTACGCGACAACCTTGTCAATGCAATATTCTCTGTTCCTAAAATACCTATAAAAATAAACATCAGCGATACATAAATAGCATAACGAATCGCAAGCCACATCATTGTTTCAAATCTTCTTAATTTCTTCATAATGTACTTCCCTATCATTGTTAATTTTTTTCAAACTCTGCATAATGATACTATATTTTCAAATATATGTCAACGACACGTAACCCTTCCACCTATTATGTTTTTCTTAAAATGTAACTTTGTTTTTATATGTATATCCAATATATGTTTTCCCACGGTTGAGCAACAATTCATTTCCATCTTCGTCATAAAACTTCAAATAAGAATTTTCATTCTTCTGTGACCAGTGAATTTTTTGAACCTTTCCATTTGAAATGTAATATCCTGTTGCTGTGCTAGAGCCCTTCCAATCAATCTGTTTATGCCCTGCTTCATCACGTACTGATATATTTGTTTCTAGCAAAAATACATTGGTAAACGATAATTGTTCTTTTGTTTTACCGTCTATATGAGTGTGTCCATTCATTTCCTTGTAGTATACTTTTTCATCTGCATCATATTTGAACACTGATGTAGAAGCACCAAATTTCACTTGAGCATAAGAACAATCTTCTCCTTCTGGTGTTACAATTGTTCCCATTTCACAGAAAGAGAATGCTGTATCTTTCTTTGCATCTTTTAATTCTATTCTTGATCCATCATTCTGAACCACGGAAGCAAAATCAGTTCCTTTAAAATAGCCTGTATGCTCTAAGGAATATCCCGCACTTTTTCTCTGACTATCGCGTGCAAACAAACCTCCTGGATTAGATATTCCATCATATCTATCAATCCCGATTGAATCCACATATCCTAATATCGTCTGATCTGCTCCCCAATGTATATAAAATGCATCAAAACCATTAGCGATTGCTGGAAAGTAATAGCGACAGCTCCGAACAGAACACACATCTGGAACCTTTGTATAGTCCGCATATAATGCCATGATTCTAGTTTGGTCACCTTCTACTGGTAACTCAAAAATCACATCTGCTTGTCCTATCCCATATTGCGGAAGTGCTGGTTCTACATTATTTATCATAACTGCAACAGGTCGTTTCCCAATTGCTTCCTCAGACAAATCGCTTACTCCTGTTAGCAAATTTTGTGTTTCTGGTATTGGTATTTTATCTAAAACAGGCACTTCTATTGTCTCCGTGTTCGCAGGCATCTCTACAGAAACATTTTCGCCCATCTTCTTTCCACATCCACTAAGTAATAACATAGTAATGCCTATTAGGATCATTCGCTTCTTCATACTTCCAGCTCCTCTTATGTATATTTTTCATTATTCTAACAGATATCTAATATGCATTCAATAATTAGGATTTTCAAATCTTTCAAAATATGATAAACTATTTCTATCTCAATTATATCGTTTATTCCCCAGTTTAATCTTTTTGTAAGGTCAGCTAAAAAGGGGGATTAGAAATGAAGAACACAGAATTCATACTTAGAACATGTCATATCACATCAACATATCGAGGATATCGCTATCTTATAGATGCCGTAGATTTGGTCTCTAATCAGCCCGATGTAACTTTTCGCATCACAAAAGATATTTATCCTGCACTCGCCCTAAAGCATAATACAACTTCATATTGCATAGAACATAATATTCGGACAGTAGTAAAACGATGTTGGTCATGTAACAGATCCTATGTAGAGACAATATTAGGTTACAAGCCAACTCAATGTCCATCAAATATGGAATTCATCAATAGTATTGTTTATTTTTTAGAAAATACTGCTTCATAAATGGTTTAAAAAAAGAATCTCGCTTAGGAGATTCTTTTTTTACTATATTCTTGTTGGATAAACTCCATTTGTCACTAATTCTTGAATGGAAGCAACAACTGCTTCTTTATCTTCTTTGTAAGTAACTCCGAACCATTTATCATTTGATACAAGCACATCCACTTCTGCTTTTCCTTCTTCTAAAAGTTCTCCCACAATTGTAGGAAGTAAATATTCTGCGTTTGTATATTCCTCTTTCTTTTCTTCCAAGAATTCAATAAATCCATTTTCTAAAATTGTGAAAAATTCTGGTTGAAAGCACCACATATTCATGGATACCGGAGAGTCCACATCTAGTATTTTCCCTTCTACTTCTGCACCTGTTTCTGTCTTGATAATATTTTTTGTTTCCACAACTTCTGTTAATTTGCCATCTTGGTTTACTTTACAGATTCCTCTTGTTACACCACCATTTTCACTAAGTGTATTTCCAAGGACAAAACTTACCATACCAAGTTTTGCCTTTTCATTTTCTGTTCTTTCTGATGTAAGATATTGATATGCTTTTTGGTATGCTTCCTTTCCATAGTAATCATCTGCATTGATTACCAAGAAAGGCTCTTTCACAATATCCTTACAGCATAAAATAGCTTGCCCTGTTCCCCAAGGTTTTTTGCGCTCTTTATACAATTCCTTATAAGGCATTGGAATATCTTCTTTTTCTTGGAATGCATATGCTACTTCCACCTTTTCTTCCATACGGTTTCCAATCACTTCTCGAAAATCCGCTTCCAAATCTTTACGAATCACAAAAACTACTTTTTCAAATCCTGCTTCCATAGCGTCATAAATAGAATAATCCATAATAATTTCGCCATTTGGACCTACAGGTTCTAATTGTTTGATCCCACCACCAAATCTGCTTCCAATTCCTGCCGCCATAACGACTAATGTTGCTTTACTCAATCTTCTGTACTCCTTTATTTATTTTCTAATCGATTCAATGCACTAAACAGCGCTCTAACACCTGCTCTTGTAATATTCGAACTTACTCCAACACCAAATGTTGTCTTTCCTGATTTGTTATCACGCATACAAATATAAGCTGCAGCCTTTGCTGAAGAACCTTCTCCCAGAGCATGTTGTGTGTAATCTAAAATACTCACATCTACACCTGTCTTTAGTTGTACTGCTCGTTTTACTGCATCTACCGGACCATTTCCAGTTGCAGCTTGTACTTCTTCTTTTCCATGACACATAAATCTTAATTCTACCCATGTGTCCTTTTCTCCATAATCATCTGTTTTTGCACGAACAAACTCGTATGGTGTTGTTTGATTCAAGTATTCTTTAGCAAACACTTCCATAATAGTAGCTGGTGCTACTTCTCCTTGTTTTTCTGCAAGTACTTGGATCACATCTGCAAATTCTTTGTGCATTGCTTTTGGAAGTTTATATCCAAATTCTGCATCCATTACAAATGCTACTCCACCTTTTCCAGATTGACTGTTGATACGAACGATTGGTTCATACTCACGTCCCACATCAGAAGGATCAATTGGAAGATATGGAACTTCCCACCATGTCTGTCCGCGTTCCTTCATCGCTTTGATCCCTTTGTTGATCGCATCTTGATGAGAACCAGAAAATGCTGTAAATACTAATTTCCCTGCATATGGATGACGTACTGGTACTTCCATCTTGCAGCATCTCTCATAAATTTCTTGAATTTCCACAATGTTGGTAAGATCAAGTTCTGGATTGATTCCTTGTGAAAACATATTGTATGCTACAGTGAGAATATCTAGATTTCCTGTACGTTCCCCATTTCCGAATAAAGTACCTTCCACACGATCTGCGCCTGCAAGCAGCGCTAATTCTGTTGCTGCAACTCCAGTCCCTCTATCATTATGTGGATGAATACTTAGAATAATACTTTCTCTATCCTTAAAATGCTTATGCATCCATTCAATTTGATCTGCATAGACATTTGGTGTTGTCATTTCTACTGTTGCTGGAAGATTAAAGATAATTGGTTCTTCCTTAGTTGGCTGCCACACATCTTGTACAGCACTGCATACTTCAAGTGCGTAATCCAATTCAGTTCCTGTAAAACTTTCTGGTGAATACTCTAGTCGAATTTCACCCGGAAAATCTTTCACAAACTTGCGCACCATCTTTGTACCTTCAATTGCAATTTCTTTGATTTCTTCTTTGCTCTTGCCAAAAACAACATCTCTTTGAAGTGTAGATGTAGAATTATAAATATGCACGATTGCTTTTTTTACACCTTCTAATGCTTCAAAAGTTCTTTCAATCAAATGTTCACGACATTGTACAAGCACTTGAACCCACACATCATCAGGAATTAATTTTCTATCAACTAATTCTCTTAAAAAGTCAAATTCAATCTGAGATGCTGAAGGAAATCCAATTTCAATTTCTTTAAAACCAAGTTTCACTAATAATTGAAACATTTCAATTTTTTCTTCCACAATCATCGGTTCTATAAGTGCTTGGTTTCCATCTCTCAAATCCACACTGCACCACATTGGCGCTTTCATAATCTGCTTGTTCGCCCATTCACGTTCTGGGTAATTCATAACTGGTACTCTTCTGTATTTTTGATAATTTAGCATTCTGTCACTCTCCTAATCCGTCTTGAATCACTTTCACCATGCTTTCCAACGCCAACTGTTCTTCTGCTCCCTCGCACATGATTTCAATCTCATCTCCGTTTTTTACACATGCTCCAAGTACACTTAATAAGCTTTTTGCATTAGATGTCACATTTTCATATTGAAATGTTATTTTGCATGGAAACTGCATTGCAGTCTTACAAAAGATTTCTGCTGACCGCATTGTAAGTCCTGTCAAATTTCGAATTGTTGTTTTCTGACTTACCATTCAACAACCTCCTTATGTTACTCCGTCTTTTCTTTCAATACGATTTCAACCGTACTGCTTCCCACGTATTCACAATCAATCAGTAATTCCTTCACCGTGATTGGAACTTTGAACGTCCCCTCTTCTTTGTAATTTGTCAAATCAATAACTGCAGTAACCTTATCATTTCCTAACAATTCTAGAGCTTCTGCACTTCCTTTGAATTTCAATTCTACTTCTTGTTCCGGTCCATAGGACAACTCCATATCATCCGGAGCATTAAGCACTTCTACAGAACGCACTGGAAGTAACAAAGTCTTTAATCCAATCTCTTCCAGAATAATGCGAACTACTACACTTCCAGATGTATCATCTGCTAAAATGATTCCTTCTGGCAAATATTCTTTTATATCGATTATCTTTTCGTGAGTTTCCTTCAGTCCTTCAGATTTTAATGCATCTGCACTTACATTGATCTCACTAATTCCTTGTAATGCCTCTGTTGTTCCTGCTATTTTGATATTTTCTGGCTCGACTATAATTTCTTTAAATAAAAATCCATCTGCAGTTTGGATCTGAGAAGTATCAAAGTTTATTCCTACCTGTTTCGTCGACCAAACAGAAACTTTCACCGTAACACCATTCTCATCACAATTGCTCCATACTCTCGACTTATCCAGCTGATTGTCTGCAGCATCATAATAAATAAGCTGTGTATCTCGATATCCATCTTCTGACATTTCTGACACATCAACCTGTGCTACAACTTTACTGATTTTGGCTACAAGTGATTCTGGACCACTAATATCTACCTTTTGTGGAGAAACACTAACATCACCAACTACATATCCATCTCTTGGTTCTCCTACGGTTGTCACTGTAATTGGAAATGTCTTCTTCTGCGTTGCTTCCACTTGAATCTGTACATTACGTGGATTTGCCGTTGCTTCTTCATACATACCTTCAAATCCTGTAATTGAAATCCGAATCGGAATCAATGTATTTTCTTGGTTCTCGCGCATGTCTGCCGTTGCAACAATATTAGATGCTTTAATCTCATTCAACACCTTACGTCTTGCTTTTACTGAAACAGTAACATTTTGTGTATCATTGATTATCTGATAACTGTTTCCTCGATTTGTGATTACTTCTGGATTCGTTACTGTCACTTGTACACGATAATTCTTTGTTCCTATTGGATCATCAATATTCACAACTGCCCACCACAAAAGAGTTGCAAAAAGAACAGCTATAATCTTCAGACCCAGATTTCGTTTCAATCTATCTGTCATTTTCTTTTCTTCCCTTCTTCCATGTGAACTTATCCAACGTAAACTTATTACGTTCTTCTACCTTGTCTTGTACCTGCACTAATTTTTCCCGAAGCTGTTCCATTGGGACAGCTCTTGTCAAATGTCCTCCGACAGCAAAAGATACGCGTCCTGTTTCTTCCGAAACTGCAATCACAAGTGCATCGCTCACTTCACTCATGCCGACTGCTGCGCGATGTCTTGTCCCCAAGTCTTTACTCAATTTCATATTATCTGAAAGTGGCAAATAACAAGTTGCTGCAACAATACGATCACCACGAATAAGTACAGAACCATCATGCAATGGTGTATTATGTTCAAATATATTGATCAAAACTTGTTTTGATACAATACAGTCTAGTTCAATTCCTGTATTTTGATATTCTGTCAATTGAATATCTCGTTCTACTACAATCAATGCTCCTGTTTTTACTTTTCCCATTTCATAACATGCTTCTACGATACTTTCAATCGTGTCTTCACTGAATCTTCCAGACGTTTTTCGTCTGTCAAATGGTACTATTGCACTTAAAAAATCTTTCTGTCCTAATTTTTCTAATGCCCGGCGCAGTTCTGGCTGAAACACAACAATTGCAACTGTTGCAAGAACATTAATGGAATTTTTTACGATCCAAAGGATCGTATTCATGCGAAATACCGCAGCCACAAGAACAAATGCTCCAAGTACGATAATTCCTTTCAGAAGCATCCATGCTTTTGTGTTTTTAATCCATACCATTATTTGGTATACCAAAAATGAAATAATCGCAATTTCGATCACATCTGTAATTCGAACATCTGGTATATACCATTCTCCTAAGTATGATTTTAAAAATCCCATTCCGTCACCTCCAACCATCATTCTAATTTTTCAATTCTTCCTCTATGATTTTTTGAATCTCTGATTCTTCTTTTTTACGTTTTTCTTCTTCATCATTTTCCGACAGAGTACCTGTTTCTTCTATCTCTTCTTCCGATTCCAGTTCTGTCTCTTGACGTTCATTGATACGCTTTATTGTCTTTTCTGGAACTGTTACATACGCCTTTGGAACAGCTTTCACATAGTAGTAATACTCATCATCTTCAAATTGTAAATATTCTGTTCGTGTATAATCCACTGAAAACACGAATATTTCAAGCACAAATGCGATCAATACAGATACAACACTAGCAATGATACTTGATACGTAATTCAAAGGAATATCCATCATTACATAGCCCAGTGCCATAGAAATCAAATATAGCAATGCACCTGCCACGATTGCAATTTCCCATGCATGATCTACCGATGTTCTGCGAATGCAGTATACAGTTAAAAGGCATAATGAAAATGCAATAATGGTACACCACATTTCACGACTGGCAAGAACTTGCTGCAAATAAGTTGTCATCTGTTCTATCATTCCTGCTTCTGCAAGTGTTCCCAGCATAGTTCCATAAGATTGCACATAATGAATCATATAATAGATCAATGTTCCCATTGCAATTGGCAAGATATATACCGGAGTTCCTAATAAACCAAACGCAATCGGTACTACCATAGGGATTTGAAACATATATGCAACTGGTACTAAAAGGAGTACAACTGCCTTTTCTGGTGTAAATCTTAAGTAAACTGCATAAATGCAGAAGAAAAGTGCACATACAACGATCGTGATCCCTAAGGACATGGTAAATAAATGAACGATTGATAATATAGTCGCCAATACGATCGTCACTGACATTGGCAAAAATGCGCATATCAAAGATAAGGCAATGGTTATTGCAGGATTTGACACCATACTTGAAAAACCAATGTTTTCGTTAATAAACGTAAATGTCAATAATGCCAAGAGAAATTGGAATCCTTTATTAATATATTTTGAAAATTTTCCATAAATCTTTACTATGTAGCCTTTTATTTCTAATACCTTATCCATAGATATCCTCCCTCTCGTACATCTTTTCCAATTTGTAAAGTTCTTTACGAAATTCCTTTACGCTGTAATGCGCTTCCTTATGTTTTTTCTTATAAAACCATCTTGTTACGCTGATGCAAACTATCAGTAACACAATATATAATGCAACAATTCCTACTATTCCAAAAATTATTATCTTAAAAGTTAATATCCGCATTAATGGTTCCATATAAGTAAGGCCAAGCAGCAATACTAGTATTCCATATGCAAATGTCATCCAAATTGCAGAGCAGATTACATTAAAGCTTACATAATCTTTTTTGAAATAAGAGCTTACCTTTAATTCCTTTGGTCCTTTCTTTTCATCATAAAGAGATAATTTCACCATATGTTTTACACGTTCTTCATTTAACATAAAAAGTCACCTCTAAATACAGTTTTCCTAATATACATTATTCTTTAGTATAACATACCATTAGAAACCTTGTCCAATACTTATAGTCAAAAACCAGACTTTAAGATTTTCTTCATTTTTTATTACTTTTGCAATCTCATTAATGGTGTTTCCTGTTGTATAAATATCATCAATCACAAGAATATGTTTAAAGCCTGCCCAATGTTTTCTCATTTCAAAAGCATCTTTCAAATTTTTCTTTCTGTCATTGTGATTCAATCCCTTCTGCGGAGCGGTATATTTTTTTCTGACCAAGGATGTGGTATCCACTGGAATTCCTGTCAATTTTCCTAACTCTTTTGCTACAATCTCTGCCTGATTGTATCCCCGCTTTCTACGTCGTTTTTTATGCAAAGGAACTGGTATGATCAAGTCAATCTTAGACATTCGGATCCAATTTCCATACAAGCGATACATCTCTCTTGCATAAAACTTCCCGTAAATCCTACGATTATGATATTTAAACTGATAAATGGACCATTTCACTTTTCCCTGATGAATCCACAAATTTTTTCCTTGTTCAAATGCTGCCTGCCTCTGATTGCAGTCAAAGCAATACTCCTTTTCTTCTGCTGTAATAGGCTTCCCACATTTTTTGCATCTTGGTTCTGTAAGATACAATATTTCTTTTCTACACAGATTGCAAATTGGTTCTTTTGAAATTTTCCCACAAAAGCAGCAAGTTTGAGGATATAACATCTCCAAACATTTTTCCAAAAATTTCATTCTTTCATTCGATTCTCTATAGCATTTCTTCGATTCGTGTTGCCAATGTTGTATAACGATTTTGTTCGTTGGTATTTCGTATCATCTCTTCAAATGTCACTTCATCCCCTACTAATGTGACACATTTTTTTGCACGCGTTACAGCAGTATAAATCAAATTTCTATGGTAAAGTTGTCTTGGTCCTTGTAAAAGTGGAATAATTACAGCTGGATACTCACTTCCTTGTGATTTATGAATGGTGATTGCATAAGCTAGTTCCAATTCATCTAATAGCTGAAATGGATATTTCACTTTTTTCTTTTCTTCAAATTCCACTTCTACAATTTCCGTATAGAGATTGATTTCAGTAATTCGCCCCATATCTCCATTGAATACACCTACTCCACTATCAATCACTAAACCATATTTTGTAGCAATCTCCCACTCCAGCTGATAATTATTCTTTGTTTGCATGACTTTGTCGCCCTCGCGAAACTTTTTGTTTCCATACTCTTTTTCTACTTTTCTTTCGTTTGCCGGATTTAAGTATTGCTGTAAAATCGTATTAAGTCTTTCCACTCCTAATAACCCTTTTCGCATAGGTGTCAGGACTTGGATATCAAACATCTCCGCGTCTACATATTTCGGAAGTTTTTTTGCCATAAGTGTTAAAACAACACTTATGATCGTATCAGCATCTTGTCTCTTTAAGAAAAAGAAATCACGACTTTTATTTTCCAACGATACCATCTCTCCGCGATTGATCTTATGGGCATTTACAACAATATCGCTTTGTTCTGCTTGTCGAAAAATCTTTGTCAATTTCACCACCGGAAATCGCTTAGAATCTATTATATCCTTCAGAACACTTCCTGCACCCACAGAAGGTAACTGATCTTTATCCCCTACAAAGATAACTCTTGTCCCTATTGTAATTGCACGAAGCAGTGTATGCATAAGTGGTAAATCCACCATAGACATTTCGTCTATGATAATCACATCTGCTTCTAGCGGATTTTCATCATTACGCCCAAACTGCATACGATTGTCATCTGTATCTGGCATATATGCAAGTTCTAACATACGGTGGATTGTTTTTGCTTCATATCCTGTTGCTTCTGTCATACGTTTTGCTGCACGTCCTGTCGGTGCAGCCAAATATATATCCATTCCCTCACTCTCAAAGAAATGAATCATAGCATTGATAGTCGTTGTCTTACCAGTTCCTGGCCCACCTGTTAAAACAAGTACTCCATTTCGCACTGCTGTAATCACAGCCTGCCTCTGCATATCATCCAATTCTAAATGTGCATTTTCCTCGATTTCGAATAAACGCTTTTGAATTGCCACATCTGCAATGTCATATTGTACCTGTAGATCACTTAGCATCTTTGCCGTATTCAATTCCATATAGTAATACTGTGCTGGATATATCATTTTTTCTTCTTCGATTTCTTTTACTACAACCTTCTTATCCATAGATAAGTCCATTAAATACATAGATAAATCTTCTATCTCTACTTCCAGCAAAACACGAAGACGATACAGCAATTCTTTTTCTGGTAAGTACACGTGTCCATCTGCAACTGCTTGCAGCAGCACATAGCATATACCACTTTTGATCCGGTAATCTGAATCCGTATGTATCCCAATTTTTCTTGCAATTTCATCTGCTGTTTTAAATCCAACTCCTGGTACATGGTCTGCGATCTGATACGGGTTTTCTTCCATTACACGATATACACTTTGTCCATAATGCTCGTATATCTTTGCAGAAAGCGCCAGTGTAATACCATATTTTTGCAGATAGATCATTGCCTTACGCATATCTTTCTTTTCTTCTACCTGCTCTGCGATTTCTCGTGCTTTACGCTCACTTACTCCTTTTATCTCTGCCAATCGTTCAGGTTCCTCTTCTATGATCCGGAAAGTGTCCCCTTTAAATTTACGCACAATTCTTCCTGCAAGAACCGTTCCAATTCCTTTAATCGCGCCTGATCCCAAATAACGTTCCACAGAAATCAAATCTTCTGGTTCTTTCATCTCATATGATTGCACTTGTAACTGTAAACCATATAAAGCATGATTCGTATATTCACCAGAAAGTTCCATCATCTCCCCTTCTCCAATATATGGAAATGTGCCGACGCATGTTAACTCTCCATCATCATTTGTTAACTGAAATACGGTATACCCATTATCTTCATTTCGAAAAATAATATGATCTACATATCCTTTCACAAGTTCCAAATCTGTCTCCTCCTACTAGAAAAGGGCTGTCTAAAAAAGACAGCCCTCGAAATTCTTATTTTCCACCCATACATTCAACAAACTGACCTGTTCCAATCGCTACTACTTTCATTGGATCTTCAGCTGTCATCGTATTGATTCCTGTTTTCTCTTCAATTAATTCTTCTAAACCACGAAGTAAAGCGCCCCCACCTGTAAGCACAATACCTCTATCAAGAATATCTGCAGATAATTCTGGTGGAGTTCTTTCTAATACGGCAATAACTGCTTCTACGATTTGTGCAGTTGTTTCTTTTAATGCTTCTTCTGTTTCAGATGATGTAACTGTAACTGTCTTAGGAAGTCCCGTTACTAAGTTACGACCTCTTACTTCCATTGTCTCTTCTTCTACTAATGGGTATGTTGTACCAATTTTAATCTTAATATCTTCTGCTGTACGTTCCCCAATTAATAAATTATGTTTCTTACGCATATAACGAACAATTGCTTCATCAAAATCATCGCCAGCCACCTTGATAGATGTATTTACTACTGTTCCACCAAGTGAAATAACTGCGATGTCTGATGTACCTCCGCCGATATCTACGATCATATTTCCGCAAGCCTTTGCAATATCTATTCCAGCACCGATTGCTGCTGCAACTGGTTCTTCAATTAAATGTACTTCTCTAGCACCTGCTGCAAATCCTGCTTCTGTTACTGCTTTCTTTTCAACTTCTGTCACCCCACTAGGTACACAGATGCTGATACGTGGTTTTTTGAAAAGTCTAATTCCAACTGCTTTTTGAACAAAATATTTAATCATCTTTTCTGTTACTGTATAATCTGAAATTACACCTTGTCTCAAAGGACGTACTGCAATAATATTCCCTGGAGTTCTGCCAAGCATTAATCTTGCTTCTTCCCCAATCGCTTTGATTGCATTTGTATCTCTGTCAAAAGCCACTACTGAAGGCTCTTTTAATACAACGCCTTTTCCTTTTACATATACAAGAACACTGGCTGTTCCTAAATCAATTCCGATATCTGTAACTGACATCTGGTTTCTCCTTTCACTGCACTTATCTATTGTATCATCTTTCGTTTTTCAACTTTCAACTCATAATTCCCCAATATTATAAGCGAATTTCTAACAAATGGAAAGTGTTTTTTTAGATTTTTCGTATTTCTTAAGGATTAATCTGATTTTGCACGTTCCAATTCTCTCTTAATATAGTAACCAGTGTAAGAATGAGGAATCTGAGCCACCTCTTCTGGTGTACCTTGTGCAATCACAGTTCCACCCTTATCTCCACCTTCTGGACCAATATCAATTATATAATCTGCTGTTTTGATCACATCTAAATTATGTTCTATCACAATTACCGTATTTCCATCAGCAGTCAATCGTCCGAGGATTTCTGTTAATTTATGAACATCCGCAAAATGAAGACCTGTTGTTGGTTCGTCCAAAACATACAATGTCTTCCCCGTACTTCTGCGACTTAATTCCGTTGCTAGCTTAATACGTTGCGCCTCTCCTCCTGATAGTTGTGTAGATGGTTGTCCCAAACGAATATACGATAGTCCAACATCATTTAGTGTTTCCATCTTTCTTCGGATGCTTGGTACATTTTCAAAGAAATGAAGCGCTTCTTCCACTGTCATGTTCAACACATCATAGATGCTCTTTCCCTTATATTTTACTTCTAATGTCTCACGATTATAGCGTTTTCCTCCACAAACTTCGCAAGGTACATATACATCTGGAAGAAAATGCATCTCTATTTTTAAGATTCCATCTCCTGCACAAGCTTCACATCGTCCACCTTTTACATTAAAACTAAAACGCCCTTTCTTATATCCTTTTGCTTTGGCATCTGCTGTTGCTGCAAACAAGTCTCGAATCAGGTCAAACACCCCTGTGTAAGTAGCTGGATTCGATCTCGGTGTCCGTCCAATTGGAGATTGATCAATATTAATGATCTTATCCAACTGTTCTATTCCTTCTATTCCTTTGTGCTTTCCTGGAATGGTCCTTGCACGATTTAATTTCTTAGCAAGCGATTTGTAAATGATTTCATTTACTAAAGAGCTTTTTCCCGATCCAGATACACCTGTTACGCAAGTCATAACACCAAGTGGAATCTCCACGTCAATATTTTTCAAGTTATTCTCTGCTGCACCTAATACTTTCATCCAACCTTTTGGTTCTTTACGCACTTCTGGAACTGGAATCTGAATCCTTCTGCTCAGATATGCACCTGTGATAGAATTTTTATTTTCCATGATTTCCTGTGCAGTTCCTTGCGCAACCACTTGTCCACCATGTTCCCCTGCTCCTGGTCCAATGTCCACAATGTGGTCTGCTTCTAGCATCGTATCTTCATCATGTTCTACTACAAGTAATGTATTTCCCAGGTCTCTCAGATGTTTTAGTGTTCCCAATAACTTATCATTATCTCTTTGATGAAGTCCAATACTTGGTTCATCTAAAATGTATGCTACACCAACTAGTCCTGATCCAATCTGAGTTGCAAGCCGAATACGTTGTGCTTCCCCTCCAGATAAGCTTCCTGTTGCTCGCGACAGTGTCAAATAGTCAAGTCCCACATTTAGCAAAAATTGCAATCGTGCCTTAATTTCTTTTAAAATCTGTTCTCCAATTAATAATTGTGTCTTTGTTAATTCTAGTTCTTCTATGAACTTTGCTAATTTTTCAATAGATAATGAAGTAATCTCAGCTATATTCAAGCCACCTACCGTCACCGCCAATGCACTCTTTTTCAGACGCTGACCTTTGCATTCATGACATGGAGTGATTCGCATAAATGTTTCATATTCCGCCTTTGTGATTTCTGAAGAAGTTTCTCGATATCGTCTTTCTACACTTTTGATCAAGCCTTCAAAAGCCACATCATAAATTCCTTGTCCACGCTGTCCTACATAATGTACCTTTACAGCATGACCTCCTGTTCCATATAAAAGAATATCCTTGATCTTTTTCGGATAATCCTGGAATGGCGTACTTAATGAAAAATCATATTCTTTGCTTAACGCATTTAAAATTGCCCTTGTATAGCTTTTTTCATCTGTACATGATTGCCATCCTATCACTACAATTGCACCTTCATCAATGCTTAGACTTTGATCTGGAATCATTAGTTCTGGATCAAATTCCATCTTATAACCAAGTCCAAAACATACCGGACATGCTCCGAATGGATTATTAAACGAAAAACTTCTTGGCTCAATCTCTTCAATACTGATATTACAATCTGGACAGGAAAAGCTTTGGCTAAACTGTAACGGCTCTCCGCCTATCACATCTACCACCAAAAGTCCTTCTGATAATGAAAGTACATTTTCAATCGAATCCGTCATACGTTTTTCAATGCCAGGTCGTACTACCAAACGATCTACAATGATTTCAATATTATGCTTGATATTTTTATCCAATGAGATTTCTTCTGATAGCTCATAAAGATTTCCATCTACACGTACACGTACATATCCACTTTTTTTCGCGCGCTCAAACAATTTTTCATGGCGTCCCTTTCGTCCTCGCACAACTGGAGCTAATAACTGAATTTTTGCCCCTTCTGGCAGTTCCATAATTTGATCTACCATCTGATCGACTGTCTGTTTCTTAATTTCCTTCCCACACTTAGGACAATGTGGACTTCCTATCCTTGCATAAAGCAGACGAAAATAATCATAAATTTCCGTTACAGTTCCTACTGTAGAACGAGGATTACGATTTGTTGTCTTCTGGTCAATAGAAATAGCCGGTGATAATCCCTCTATGCTTTCCACATTTGGTTTTTCCATCTGTCCTAAAAATTGACGCGCATAAGAAGATAGCGATTCCATATATCGTCTCTGTCCTTCTGCATAAATCGTATCAAAGGCAAGAGAAGATTTTCCAGAACCACTCAAACCAGTTAAAACTACGAGTTCATTTCGAGGTATTTCAATATCTATATTTTTCAAGTTATGCTCACTTGCTCCACGTATTTTAATATATTCTTTCATTCTTTATTCTAACTCCTGATACATTTGTTTCAATTCAATCATCTTATCACGAAGTCCTGCTGCCGCTTCGAAATTCAATTCAGCTGCTGCCTTCCGCATTTGTTTTGAAACATCATTTATTAATTTTTCCAATTCTTTCTTACTCATAGATTCTGGATCTTTTTCCATACGAAGCTCTTCTGCAGCCACTTTTTTCGAAATGCTAATGAGATCACGTACAGCCTTCTTAATAGTCTGTGGTGTAATTCCATGTGCCTCATTGTATTTCATTTGCAGTTCTCTACGTCGTTCTGTCTCATCCATAGCCTTTCTCATAGATTCCGTAATCACATCAGCATACATAATAACATGTCCTTCTGCATTACGTGCTGCACGGCCAATTGTCTGGATCAAAGATGTTTCAGAACGTAAAAAGCCTTCTTTATCCGCATCCAAAATAGCAATCAATGTAATCTCTGGTATATCAAGTCCTTCTCTTAATAAATTGATCCCTACAAGAACATCAAAAACATCTAACCGCATATCACGGATAATTTCTGTACGCTCCAATGTATCGATATCTGAGTGCAAATATTTTACGCGGATTCCTAACTCACGCATATAATCTGTCAGATCCTCAGCCATTCGTTTTGTCAATGTTGTAATCAGCACTTTATTTTTTGCTGCAATTTCTTTCTTGACTTCTCCGATCAGATCATCAATCTGCCCCTCAATTGGACGCACTTCCACTTTAGGATCCAAAAGCCCTGTTGGTCTGATAATCTGTTCTGCACGAAGCAACTCATTCTGTTCTTCATATTTACCAGGCGTAGCAGAAACAAACAACACCTGATCAATTTTGGATTCAAATTCTTGAAAATTTAATGGTCTGTTATCTTTTGCCGAAGGCAATCTAAATCCATAATCTACCAAAGTCGATTTTCTCGATTGATCTCCTGAATACATTGCTCCTATCTGTGGCACTGTAATATGAGACTCATCTATCATTATTAAAAAATCATCTGGAAAATAATCAATCAACGTATGTGGTGGCTGTCCTGGTTCTAATCCCGTCAAATGTCTGGAATAGTTTTCGATTCCTGAACAAAATCCTGTCTCACGCATCATCTCTATATCAAAATTGGTTCGCTCTGCAATACGCTGTGCTTCTAAAAGCTTATCTTCTCTTTTAAAATAGCGTACTCTTTCATCTAATTCTTCTTCAATCGCCTTAGTTGCACGCATCAAACTATCATGTGATACCACATAATGTGATGCTGGGAAAATTGCAATATGGCTCAGTGCATTCTTAATTTCCCCAGTTAGCACATCAATTTCTGTAATTCTATCCACTTCATCTCCAAAGAATTCTACACGCACTGCATAGTCTTCTGAAACTGCTGGGAAAATCTCAAGTACATCGCCTCGTACCCGAAAGGTTCCTCGTTTAAAATCCATTTCATTTCGTTCATACTGAATCTCAATCAATTTCTGAATCACTTCATCTCGATCTTTTATCATACCTGGGCGAAGAGAAATTACCATTTCTTGATAATCAATCGGTGAACCCAACCCATAAATGCATGACACACTGGCAATAATAATAACATCTCGCCGTTCGGAAAGTGCTGCTGTTGCCGAGTGTCGAAGTTTGTCAATCTCATCATTAATAGATGAGTCTTTCGCAATATAAGTATCTGATGAAGGCACATATGCTTCTGGTTGATAATAATCATAATAACTGACAAAATATTCGACTGCGTTGTTAGGGAAGAATTCTTTAAACTCACCGTAAAGCTGAGCAGCCAGAGTCTTATTGTGTGCGATGATGAGTGTTGGTTTATTTAATTGTGCTATAACGTTTGCCATAGTAAACGTCTTACCAGAGCCAGTAACTCCAAGCAAAGTTTGGCACTGATTGCCCTCTTGAAAACCTTTTACAAGGGCTTCGATTGCCTGCGGCTGGTCGCCAGTAGGCTTGTATTCGGAATGAAGTTCAAAGATTTTTTGTTCATTTTGCATAGAAACACCTCTAAATTTTATAGTAAAGAAAGTTTATCCGTCAGCTAGAAATTCGTGTAATTTCGAAAATTCAGATAGATTAATGGACTGATTTTTCCCTTTACACGAATTTAGGTCACAAATTTGTAATTGTAGTACGTACAAAATATTCAGGAGACAGTGTCTCTCGAATTATATTGAATGTTACATTTTTATTCTGATGAATTCGCTACACGCGTGTAGCGAATTCAATCTGTCAAACATATCTAATTTTATTCTTGGTTATATATCAACTGATTACGTTCTAATTCTTTCTGTAATTCTTCCACCGTCGGTAAAACAGTCATATACTTTGAAGCAAAAATTTGTTGATTTTCATGCAAGACAGAATATTTAACCATAGTTTCATCTTTATCTGTACAAAAAATAATTCCAATAGTCGGATTATCGTCTTCTCTGCGTTTTAAATCATCAAACATTCGTACATACATATCCATCTGTCCAATATCTTGATGTGTTAATTTACTAGTTTTCAAATCAATAAGAACAAAACATTTCAAAATAAAATTGTAAAAGACAAGATCAATATAAAACTCCGTAGTCTCTGTACAAATTCTCGTCTATCTGCCAACAAAAGAAAAACCCTTTCCCATTTCTAACAAAAACTTTTGCAAATTATTGATAATTGCCTTTTCAACATCACTTTCTAAGTGTCCATCATTTTGTTTTATTCCCATAAATTCTAATACAAATGGATCTTTAACAAATTCCAGTGCCTTATTATTTTTATCCGGCAATTGTGTTGATAACATTCTCTTATAATATCCACTTTTGATATTACGTTCTAAAACTTTTACTGACCAATTCTCATTAGTAACTTCATTTAAATAAAAATTCCTCTCGTCTTCATCTAAAACTCGCATAATCGTTCTCAAGTGTGACCACGGTATTTTTGTTAACATTGAAAATCCATATGACCCTTGTGGAAACGCTAAATAAGCCTGTCTACAATTACGTAAATTCGCAACCGAAAAGCCTGTGCCAAACTCATCCGACAATTCCTTTGATAAATTCTTTATTAAGTAAGATCCATATTTCGCTTTACTTTCCCCATTTTGTTCTTGTTCGATTATTCGCTTACCAATATTCCAATATGCCTGAGTCATTATTGCACTGGCATTGCTATACGCACGTTCACGTGCCTCTAAAAGTATTTTCTTAACATCCTCATAGAACTGCTTTTCTTCTATGGACGTTAACTCAAAGTTGCTCCTCATAACCATTTCATCTTTTTTATTCATAAAGCCTCCCATATGAATTCGCTACATGAGGGTAGCGGATTCAGTCAACTCGTGACTTTCACTAATTTCCTTTAAAAAATATATTTTCTCTTCGAATAAAAGAGTTACAGAAATCTTCACTTCCAAACTATTACCGATAGTCTAAAATATTTTTCTTGTTCTTTATAATTTAATCTTACT
>CAYTRJ010000004.1:0-47859 GCA_964440185.1 uncultured Faecalimonas sp.
ATACATTTGATCGGGGAAAAGATTACCCGCACGAAATTCTTCTACATAAGATGAGGTGATCTGTACAGACATTGTAAGATCTTGACTCTTTTTACTTGTTAAGTACGATTTTACAAAGAGCTGTGTGCAGATAGTGGCTGTAAGTATAAAAAATAAGATTGCAATCATACATTCTAATAGAAAGAGACTAGAACGTCTCGCAGGTGTTCGCTTCATAAAAATTCTCCTCATAGACTAATGACAAATAGTTGAGACGGTTGCAGATACAGTATGTCCATCAGCATCGGTACATGAAAAGGTATAAATTCCGGAAGCCTTTTCTGTAATTGTAAAATCTGCTATATCAAAAATCTTTGTACCATCTTCTGGAGAAAGTGCAGCTTCGCCCAGAGCCGTTAATTCCCAAAGGGCATCGTTATAAGCATAGATATATGTTGTGTAAGATTGCTCTCCCGAATACTGTTGCAAGATCAGACTTTGTGTATTACCGAGGAATCCAACTGAAACAGCTTGCCCGGAATCTGCTTGATGGATTTTTTCACGCACATAAGACAGAACGGTGCGAATTTCATATGTGGAAGAAATCCGTTTTGTGGATTCTTGGTAAAAATGGATTCCAAGTATGATTGTAAAAATAGAGCAAATCAGAAGTACCGCCCATAACATGATTGGAAATAGTAAATCAATCACATGCTTCTGTTGGAATTTCTTTTTCATAGAAACCTCCTATTTAGGAATAATTGTAATCTCAGGAAGGATATTTTCTCCCCAGATTTGATAGTCAATGAAATATTTATCCGAATCATATGAAATACCGTATGTTTCTTTCAAAGAATCGAGGCTTTCTGGATAATATCCCTCGACTGCATAGCAATGCATTACGCTTTTCTGGATCGCCTGCTGTAATGCAGTCATTTCTTCTTCCGCTGTTTTAGATGAGATTTGGTCAAAGGCAAATGTGCAGATACTAAAAAACAGAAGGAATAAAAGAAGCGAAAGCGCAAGGTTACGAAGAGGATGCGTTTCTCTGCGATGGTCAAAATATTTCATAATTCCTCCTTACAAAATCGTCAGGATTCCCAGCAATGGGAACATGACAGAGAATAAAATAATACCTACAACACAAGATAAGATGATCACGAGAGTAGGTTCAAGCGCTGAGATAAAACTGGTTATTTTTGTCTGGATTTCTTCTTCGTAAGAAGCAGCGATTCTTTCCAGAGCTTGTTCTACACAGCCTGTTTTGTTAGCAATAGCAAGCAGTCTGGAATAAGTTCCTGTGAAAATGCCAGCTTGTTGAAGTGCATTTGCCAGATTTTCACCAGTAACGAAAGATTCTTTGGCAGCTTGGAGTTTTTGCTGAAAAGCAGCATCTTCGATCATCTCTTCTGCAAATTCAAATCCACGTTCAGGAACAAGACCGCTCTTTAATGTGAGTGCCATACAACTAGAAAAACGGCTTGCAGAAATCAGCGGCTTTAGTGTACTTTTTCTTTTAACATAAGTAAAAATTCCATAACATAGAATGACAATGGCAAAAAGAACAAAGAAAAGATAATCTGATAAAAAATTTCCAAAGAGCAGGAACCCCTTAGCGATTCCTGTCATTTCCCGTCCTAATTGTAAAAAAACTTGTTCAAAGATTGGTAAAACCTTTGTGAGTAATAAAAGAATAATAAAGAAAACCATGCCAATCATAACAATTGGATAAGTGAATGCATTTCGGATACTGAGAGAAATCATATATTCTCGTTCATAGTAGGATTCTAGGGAATCCATAATATCATCTAAAGACCCGGTTTCTTCCCCCATACGAACCATTTGGACAAAATAAGAAGGGAATTGCTTTGACTTTTCGAATGCACCTGCAAGTTCACCTGTTTGACAGACGTCATCATATAGTGCCTGCAGAAGCTTTTTCTCTTCTTCATTTTGAGCATCTTCTAATAAGAGGGACAATCCTTCTATAGAAGAAATACCAGATCGTAAGATCATGGAAAATTGATTGCAGAATGCTGCAAGTTCTTGATTTTTAAGTAGTCTCATAAAATCACCATCACTAATAAGTATATTTGATCAAGTAGTTGCTTCCGTCTCCGATATATTCTTTTACGGAGGAACGATTATTGTTGGCAGCAAGAGTTGGATCCATGAGGGACCAGCTTTTACCATCAAAGGAGATAATGTTATCTACCCAGCCAATCTCATCTACATAACAGCTGATCCATGCATGATATATTTCTCCAACATATCCCACTTCCAAACGTGTTGGAATACGTTGCGAGCGAAGCATGGCTGACATTAAGGATGCATAATCAAAGCAGATGCCTTTTCCAGTAGAAAGTGTTTCATCTGGAACAGGTGTGTATCCGTATGCCAAATCCTGCGCTTTTGGAGTATCATATGAAATGTTTTCTGTCACATAATGATAGACATTATTGATAACATCTAAGTCACAATAACAATCAGATGAAAGATCGGCAGCTGTTGTGACCACGCAAGAATCTGCACTAAAATTTACATAATAATTTGGACGTAAAAATGGTTCAAATTCATCCTTGATAGAGACATCTATTTCTTCTCCGAACACAACGGCATATTTGCTGTCTTCCGCAGAGAGAGATTCCAAAAGCCGAATGCGATAAGTACCATTTCCTCCAGGAAGTGGATAAGTATGGTATGTATCGGTGTCGGAAATCAAGTATGTATAATCAACGTCATTAGGTGCGAGTATCTGGAGCTTTACTTTTGGGTTTTCTCCAAGATATTTCGCCATGACATATCCATCTGAAGTGTGAGAAGCATCTAGTACGATATATTCTGTCTGATAGGAAATCACTTCGTCTGCAAAACTTTCTAATATCACAGGTGTATTGTCTCGTGGGAGTGCTGCTTCCGAATCTGTTTTCACATCTTTTGCACACCCAGAAGAAAGAATAGATAAGAAAGTAATGCATGCAAGAAAAAAATATTTTTGCATTTAAAAATCTCCGTTCCTAATTTTTTAAATAGTATAGCAAATATTTTTCTAGAAAGAAAGAGTTGTAGTTTGTTGACAATTTAAATATGGAAAATTATAATTTAGGGAAAGTAACTTTGTGAATCAAAGGGGGAGTAGAAATGGAAAAAAACCTAAATATATTAAAGGTTCAAACATTCGGGGCATTTGAGATCACATATGGTGATACTCCTGTCTTATTGGGAAAACACAGTGTTACAAAGGCAATGAGATTATTATTGATCTTACTATATAATGGAGAACATGGGATTTCACGCAATAGACTGCTTTCCGAATTATTTGAAAATGATGAGACGGCAAACGCAGCAAATAGCCTTCGTGTTACTTCACATAGATTAAAGAAAATACTTGCAGATGCCGGTTTCCCAGAACATGAATACATAGTCATCAAAGGTGGATACTATTATTGGAACGGACCTATGGAAGTACAAATTGATGCAAAACAATTTGAAACACTTCTAGAAGAAGCGGCGAAGTGTGATGATTTAGCACATAAGATGGAATTGAGAAAACAAGCGTGTGCGTTATATCGTGGAGAGTTTCTAGCAAAACTGTCAAGTGAAGAATGGGTGATCATGGAAAATATCCGCTTGAAGGATCTATATACAGAAGCAATGCAATTTGTCTGCGAACAGCTTATGCACGAAAGAGATTATGAAGAAGCATTGAAATTTGCAGAAAATGCAAGTACGATTTATCCATTTGATGAATGGCAGTCTGTTCAGATGGAATGCTATATTGCTATGAACAAGTATAAGGAAGCGATGCAGATATATGAACGTACGGCAACATTTCTATTGGAAGAACTTGGCATACACCCATCAGAACGTATGATGGAAAAGTTTGAAAGTATGAGTCAGCATATTAGCAATCGTCCACAAGTTATTGACGAGATACAAAGTGGTCTTAAGGAAGAAAAGAAGGAAAGAGGAGCATTTTACTGCAGCCTTCCAAGCTTCCGAGATGGATATCGTATTATCCGACGTGGCATGGAAAGAAATGGACAATCTGTTTTTCTATTGGTTTGTACTTTGACGGATGGAAAAGGACGCCCAATGGAAGCTTCGAAAAAATTAGATATTATGTCGGAGGCACTTTATCAAGCACTTCAGACTTCGCTAAGACGAAGCGATTCTTTTACAAAATACAATCAAGGGCAGTATTTGGTTATGCTTATGGGCACGAATCAAGAAAATTGTAAAATTGTAACGGAACGTATTATGAAGAATTTTTCAAAAGAACATAGAACTTGGATGGATTATCTAAACTGTACAGTATCATCCATGTATGATATACAGGAAGAGGAAGAGTGGATTTAAGGAAAGGAAAACAATAAGTGAGCAAGCAATTTAAAATCAATTTATCTCCTCCTAATTTACTCAATATCTGTGTTGATCGTACAGACAATGGGGAAATTAGTGGAAGAGTGTATCATTGTTATAAAAAAGAGGCAGTCTCATTTGCAAATGTTGTAGAGTTGATTAAGATAGCAGAGCATTTGTTTGAAAATATTGGATATCCCCAGGCTTCTACAAAAAGCCGATCCTTTGAAGATGAAGAAAGAGAAACGGCTCTAGAAACTCGCTTAGAAAAAGTAGCAGAATCAGAAGATCTGCTCCAATATAGAGGGGAAAAGGGTACTTTCATTACTTATGTACAATATAGACAGCAATCTACATGGCAAGGAGAAGTAAGCTGGATAGAAGAAGAACAGAGCTATCGCTTTCAGAATACTTTGGAATTAATTAAGCTGATAGATCAAGTATAGAAACAGGAAAAACACGCGCGAGCGTGTTTTTTTATTGTATAGGAAATTCCGTTTCCTATACAATAAAAACCATTACATAAAAAAAGCATTACGAAAAAAATGAAAATTTGTTAATGATTTTCTTTTTTGTAATGCTTTTTGTAATAGGTGGGAGAGTAAGATACAAGTACGATATGAAATTTACAGAAAAATGTAATTCGGGAAGGAGATGGCAAACTGTGAAGGAGAAGAAAACGGGAACGTTTTTAGTGAAAATTTTAAAAAATGAGAATTCAACTTGGCAGGGAAGCGTCACCTGGGTGGAATCACAGAAAACAGTACATTTTAGAAGTGCTTTAGAATTATTAAAAATGATAGATAAAGTAATCACTCGAAATGAGAGTGAAGAAATAGAAGGAGGTAGCCATGAAGAATAAATTAGCAAAAAGAATAATAGCGTTGATGATGTGTGGTGTCATGATATTTGGTGGAAGTTCTTCTGCATTGGCTTATTCTTCGGTGGAAGCAACAGACTCTGCAGAAGTTTCAACAGAACAAGTTTTAGAAGCTGAGAGTGAAGAGATTACAGAAGTTCCAGCAGAAGAAAACATAGCTGAAGCGCCAACAGAACAATCTCAAACAGACGAACCATCTGTTGTAGAAAAGGTAGTGGACACAGTTATCGAGGTTGTTGAAACAATTATCGAGTACATCATTGGAATGCATGATGATCTAACTTATCGAGACGATCAAGTTATCATCAAGGTATATGCAGAAGAAGATGAAATCATTCCAGAAGGAACGAAGATCAAAGTAGTTCCGATTCTTCGAGAGGATGAAGAAACAAAAGAGCAATACGAGGAAGTAGAGGCTCAGCTAAATGAAAAGGTAGAAAGTGAAAGCCAGAAACTAGAAGGTTTCTTAGCATACGACATTAGTCTTGTAGATCCAGATGGAAACAAATTCGAGCCAAATGGAGAAGTAAAGGTTTCTATCGAATACAAGAAAGCGACGATTCCAGAAGCAGTTACAGATATTGAAAATGCAGAAGTAACTGTTCACCATTTTGAAGAAGATGAAAATGGTGAAGTAACAGAAGTAGTTAATATGGCTGCACAGGAAACAATCGAAACAACAGTAACAGAGCAAGCAGAGATTGAAAAGGCAGAATTTACAACAACAAGTTTTTCAGCTTATGCGATCACATGGCAAAGCAGTACAGCTGTTAGAGTAGGAACGACAGCAAGTGTAGAAATCACAGATGACATTATGAATACAGGTGCACTTCAAGCAGAGAGTGTGTTAAAGGCTGAAACAGATACGATCACAAAATACGAATGGTATCGAAGTGATTCACAAGATGGTACATATACACTTGTAAAGGAAATACAGTATCAAGGAGGGAAATCAAATCTTTCATCAGATGGAAGCAAATTATATCCAGCATATGATAAAGGTGCTCAGAAATGGTACAAGGTAATCGTAACTGTTACAGATGCATCTGGAACTACAAGCACAATGGAATCAAAACCAGTGCAGGTTGCATATTACGATGAACTGAAGAACGGAAGTTTTGAAACACCGAATGTGATTACAGCAGGTCATACAGGTACAAACAACTGGCAGTTTTCAAATGAAAACTATAAAGCGAGTGGTGGTGTATGGCAGACAACAGGTACAAAAGAAGCCAGTCAGTATTCCGATTCAGAGGGAGCAGATATCGAAATTGTAACGACAGAAGGAAAGATCAACCAAAATGGATATAAATGGTATGGAAATTTCGAAGCGAAGGACGGAATCCAATTTGCTGAATTAAACTGTGAAGCTGCTGGTGCATTATATCAGGACGTACTTACCATTGAAGAAACTGCATTAAACTATTGGCTCTCACATAGAGCAAGAGGGGGAAATGCAACTTCAGATAAAGAATACGACACGATGTTCCTGATCATTGCTCCTACGAAAAATGTAAAGAATATTACAACACAAGAGCAATTAGAAGCATACTTAAGTGGTTTGGGTGTGAATTACAACACAACAGATTCTGCAGCAACAGATAAAATTGTATATAACCAAAATGGAGTCCTAGTAGTTCGAATTACCAGTGATGATCAAAGCTGGCATACAATTTCAACAGTAGCAGGATATACACCAACAGCAAGTTTGACAAGATTCTTCTTCATGTCAGGGAAAACAGCTTCTGGTAAGAACACAATAGGAAACTTCCTTGACAAGGTTGGATTTTCACAAGAATTACCACCTGTAAATGATGATGAATTTTCACTTCAGATTGAAAAGAAATTTGAAGGACTTGGAAATGCAAATATTGAAATCGTAAGAGAAGCATTACAATTCAACATCCAGGCAGTAGATAAACAAACAAATACGCAACTTACAGCAGAAGAAGTGAAATCCTTATTTGGAGTGAATACCATCTCTGGAAAAGACATGACTTTGAAAGTAGATGGAAGTCTTGTATACACTTTGGCAAATAAGAAGATTGGTACAAGCGATCAATACGAAGTAACGATCACAGAAACAGGAGCAGATCTTTCTGGTTATAGCTTAAAAGCAACAGCAAAGACAACAGTTAAAAAAGGAGATGCAACTCCTACAGAAACAGAAACAGCTGTAATTGATACATTAGAAGGAAAGGTAACAGCGACTGTTACATTTACAAACAAATACGAAGCAGAAAATTATAAAAATATCCATTTCACAAAAGTGTGGGATGACAATAATAACAAATGGAACACAAGACCAGATAGTCTTGAAGTAACATTGAAAGCAAGTATCGTTATTGAAGAAAACGGTGCAACCGTAGAAAAGCAATTAGATACATTGACACAGACAGCGACTTTAAACGCAGCAAATGAATGGAAGTGTTCTTGGAAAGTTCCTGTATATCATCTACTTGAGAACGGAGTAAAAGTAAAGATCCAGTATAAAGTAGTAGAAGGAACAATCAATAGTGATTATGTATATGTATCACCATCTGGCGGAGTTTCCGTAGTAGGAGATGGAAGTGATGAGACATCTACAGATTTCAGTGCAGTAACAACAACAGGAGATGCGACAACAAGTCAATCAAAAGCGAGAGCTTACAGCATGCGTTCCAGCTCTACACTTTCCACAACAGGAAGTGGAACAACAAGTTCCGGACTTGGAGAGCCAGCACATAATAAGTATATCACATACAATGAAAGCACAGGAGATTACACACTGAACTTAGATGTAACAGGTAAAAAGGGAAGCGCACCAGGTGTAGATGTATTACTTGTAATCGACCGTTCAGGAAGTATGGGTACTGGACAGGGTTCTAATTATACTAATCTGTTACCGACAGTAAAAACATTACTTACAAAGAATGATGGAATTATTGACAAAATTCTGAAGAAAGAAGGAAATGTGAATTCTGTTGCATATGTATCCTTCTCTAGTAAGGATGGTACAACGTCAAATGGTTGGTATACAAGAGATAATCGAGATGAGCTGAAAAATAAAATTAATGGATTGACAGCAAGTGGTGGAACAAACTGGACCTTTGCGATGAAAAAAGCATCCGAATTGCTTGCTCGAAAGAGTAGCAGCAGTAATGAAAAAGTAGTGATTTTCCTTTCCGATGGGAACCCAACATTTTCTATCAACTCACAAGGTAATGAATATGGAAAAGGAAGTGCTACGGAAGAACAATACTACACAGAAGCAATTAAAGTTGTGACAGATTCTACTTCATTACGTGCAGCAAAATTCTATTCTGTATATTTGACAAATGCAACAAAAACTGGAATGGACAAATTCACAACTGGACTTACAAAAGGAAAGGTTACAGCGGAAACTGTCAATGGAGCGAATGGTGGATTATCCAATGCATTAACAACTATTTTAAATAAAGTGATTCCTACATATAAGAATGTAACTATTACAGATACATTAAGTGAATATGTGGAATTTGCAGAAGCAACTCCAACCATTACAGTTACAAAGAAAACAGCAGCAGGTGCTGTAACAACATTAATTGCAAATCAAGATTATACAGCAACCGTAACTGGAAAGAAAGCAACGGTGAACTTATTGAATGGTGCTTCTTTAGAAGATGGATCTACTTATACAGTAAGTTTTAAAGTAAAACCATCTGAAGAAGCAAATAACAAATATGCAGCAGACGGATACATTCACACTGGTGAGGCTGGCACAGGAATTACAAGTGCTGGAAAACCTGGTTTCTACTCAAACGTAAAAAATGATACAACAGTTTCTTATGAAATTGATGGTACAAGCGAAACAGGTAGTGCAACGTATCCAATGCCAGTTGTACAGGTAACAACACATAAACTTTCTTACACAAAGGTTTGGAACAAACCAGAAAGTATTACAGCACCAACAGAAGATGTTGTTTTGAATGTAGTTTACACAGACGGTACAACGAAACAGATTACATTAACAAGTCCAAATTATACATATGAAGAAACTGTTCCAGTTACAAAGAAGATTGCAAGTATTACAGAACAGGAAGTAGCAGACTATACACCTTCTTACAATATTTCGAAGGATGGAACAGAAGCAACAGTTACAAATAGTTACTCTAAGGTGACATCAACAACAATTAAAGTAGTGAAAAGATGGGAAGGAAATGGACCAAAAACACCAATTCGCGTAAGTCTCTGGCAAAGCGCTGGAGATGGTTCGGCAACACGATATGGTGAGATCATTACTTTACAAGAAGGCAGCTGGGAATACACATGGACGAATTTACCACAATCGTCTGGTTCCGGAAGTGAATTAGTAACTTACAGCTATGCAGTTCGTGAAGAAAATATTCCTGTTAATTATGTAAGTAATATCACTTATGAGTATGGAGATACAACAGTAGCAACAATCACAAACAGTTATGACTCAAATTGTACAGATGAATCTTACTATATTAAAAATGTTCTTCAAACAGAACAATGGACAATGAACAAAATATGGGAAGATGATATGGATACAAGTGTTCGCCCAGAGAGCGTAAACATCACGATCAATGGTATGACATTTGAAGTGAATGAATCGAATGAATGGACAAAGAAAGTAACTGTATTAAAGAAAAAGGATGCAAGCTACACAGCAAGTGAAACATTCGAAAGTGATCATTACGAACAGGTAGATAAATCAATCGTCAAGACAGATAAAGGAGTAATGGTTACATTTGTTAACCGATTGAAGTCAACTTCCATTACAGTAAAGAAAGAATGGAATGACAATAACATTACAGATCGTCCAGACAGCATTCAATTCAAGCTTAAGTACAGTAAGGATGGAGGAACAAACTGGTACCCATACGGAGATGGCACATACACGATGACAGCAGAGGATATGGGAACTGGAACTCCATGGAGCATTGTATTTGAAAACTTACCAGCAATGTATCAGTACAAAGTAGAAGAAGTGAATGCAGGCAATGCAGGATATCTTTCAAATGTAAGTACAGATGCATCTGGAACTGTATTTACGATCACAAACACTTTGAAATGGAGTGCGAAGAAAGTAAATGCACAGTGGAACAACGAAGCAGTTGTAGGTTTGAAAGGTGCTGAATTCGAATTAAGACAAGGAGAAACAGTGATTGCAACTGGTGTATCAGGAAATGACGGATTCATTACATGGAATAAAGATGTAACAAACTTAAATGGAACTTATAAAATCATGGAAACAAAAGCACCGGAAGGATATTTACTTCATGCAGATGGATGGACGGTCGTTTTTGAAAATGGTCTTCTAAAGACAGTCGACGGAAACGCAGTTTCTGGAACTGCAGAAAATGGAGTTGTAATTCAACTGGAAAATACAGCAGTGTACGAATTACCTTCAACAGGAGGCTTCGGTATCTATATACCAATGATAGGCGGTGTAGTCTTAATGATGGCAGCCGTAATGATCTTCGTGAAAGGAAAACGCAAAATGGTTTAACGAAAGGGGTACGAGATTATGAAGAAAATGAAAAAATTATTAGCAGTGTTATTAACATTCGCAATGGTAATGGGATTAGGCGTTACAACATTGGCAGCAACAAAGACTAGTGCAACAATTACAGTAAATGATGCAACAGGTGCAACACTAAAATATGCACAAGTGATCCAAGCAGATCAAACAACAGTAACTGGATGGAATTTCGTAAATGATGGCGTAGCAAAAGCATACAAAGATGCATTTGGTGTAACAGATGCACAAGCAGCAATCCAAGCAATGATTCCAGCAGCAGACGTAGATGCAACAAAATTAAGCGTAGCACAAGCAAATGCAGTGGGTTCTGTAACATTCGCTGAAATGAGCAATCCTCAAACAGTAACTGCAGCAGGTGTATACTTAGTAATGGCTACAGAAGCAGGATATACATACAATATCATGTCAGCTTACATTGGATTTGGCGAAGTTACAATTGACGGAACAACATATGATTATCCATCTTTAGTAGATGCAACACTTACAGCTAAGAAAACTCCTATTAAAGTAGAAAAAGTAGTAGATGATGCAGATAATGTAACAAAAACAGGTGATGTGCTTACTTACACAGTAAAAACAAACGTTCCATTTATCGCTCCAACAGATACAGACAAAACATTCTGGGTATATGATGAATTAACAGGTGCAGCATACACAGACAAAACTGCAGCTAAAATTACTTTTGCAGGTACTGATGTAACAGCAAACTATACAATTACATATAGCGAAAATGATACAAAATTTGCGATTGATTTATCAGGAATGATTGATGATGCAAACAGCAATGCTGGAAAAGAAGTTGTGATTACTTATAAGGTAGTTGTAACATCTGATAACGATACAATTACAAACAAGGCAACAGCAGGACACAAAGATAGCGATGACTACGGAAGCAAAACAGTAACAACTTACGAAGGTAACATTACACTTACAAAAACAAACGAAGATGGCAGTGTAAAACTTGCAGGTGCAGGATTTGAAGTAAGAAAAGATGACAAAAATTCAGCAGCTTTAACATTTACAAAACTTAGCGATGGCGTATACAAATACGATCCAAAAGGTTCTGTAACAGAAGTTGTTACAGCAGCAGATGGTACAGTAAAAGTACAAGGTCTTGACGTTGGAACATACTACTTCAAAGAAATCACAGCTCCAGAAGGATATTCTATCAATACAACAGATGCATCAGCAACATTAGAATTAGCAGCAAATGCGAAAGCAGAAGCAGTTTTAACACAAACAGCAAGCATGGCAGATACTAAACTTTCAGCTCTTCCATCAACAGGTGGTATTGGTACAACAATCTTCACAATCGGCGGATGTGCAATCATGATCGCAGCAGCTTACATGTTCTTTGCAAATCGCAGAAAAGAAGAACAATAAGAAACATTTATTTTTAAGAAGTCCGGGGCGTTTCGCCCCGGATACTTAAAAACAGAAGATGTTTTATTCAGAACCAATCAGAGAACAGCTGATTAGCTGTGAATAAAACATTTAACAGCAAAAGGAGAAACTAGATGGCTAAGATAAAGAAACTTTTCGTAATCTTACTTTTCATTGCAGGTTTGTCATTACTGTTTTATCCATATATAGCAAATGAATGGAATAGATACAGACAGAGCAAACTCATTAGTTCCTATGAAAGTACTGTGGCGGAAAAGGAAGATACAATCGATTACGAAGCAGAGTGGGAAAAAGCAAATGCATATAATGAAGCATTACTACCAAGCATTTTACCTGACTCATTTGCAATTGCAGCAGCAAGTGATGAGCCAGATAAAGAATATATGGCTTGTCTAAATATTGCAGATAGTGGTATGATGGGATTAATAGAAATTCCGAAAATTAATATCAAAATTCCAATTTATCATACAACTTCTGAAGATGTTTTAGAAAAAGCAGCAGGACATTTGGAAGGAAGTTCCTTACCAATCGGTGGAGAAGATACACATGCAGTTATATCTGCACACCGAGGACTACCAAGTGCAGCATTATTTACAGATTTGGATCGCTTGGAAGAAGGAGATCATTTCTTAATACATGTACTAGATAAGGTGTTATGCTACGAAGTAGATAAAATTAGTGTAGTAGAGCCAGAGGACACAAAGCAGCTTGCAGTAGAAAAGGGACAAGATTATGTTACACTTCTTACTTGCACTCCATATGGAGTAAACTCACAGCGACTTTTAGTAAGAGGACATCAAGTAGAATATAAAGAAAGTGTGATGGAAGAGACCATTACTTCTTTCCAGGATATGAGTTTACATACGAATTATCTACTCTGGATCGCTGTTGGGTTAGGAATTACAGGATGCTTTATCTTAGTTCTTGTGGTTGGCGAAAGAAAACGCCGTAAGAAAAGAATGAAATAATGGGGTGACAAACATGAAAAGGAAGATAAAAAGTCTTCTGTTTGGACTTCTCTTTTTCGTGGGATTTGGAGTTCTGACATATCCAACGGTGTCAAATCAGTGGAACACTTATAGACAGAGCCAGCTCATTAGTAACTATGAAACGGTTGTAGAGGAGATGACAGAAGAAGATTTCTCAGAAGAATGGGAAAAGGCACAGACATTTAACGATACAATCGAAAAGAATAATATATATGCAGATGTATTTGGTTCTGCAACAGGAGAGATGGAAGATACCGAGTATTGGAAAGTCTTAAATCTCACAAATGATGGAATTATGGGATATATCTCTATTCCAAAGATCAATATAAAATTAGCAATTTATCATGGCGTAGAAGAAACGGTTCTCCAAACGGGCGTAGGACATTTAAATGGTTCCAAGCTTCCAATTGGTGGAGAAAGTACACACAGTATTTTAGCAGCACATCGAGGACTACCAAGTGCAAGATTATTTACAGACATCGACCAATTGCAAAGGGGTGATATCTTCTATGTACATATGCTGGACGAGGTTTTAGCATATGAGGTGGATGAGATCCATGATATGGTAGACAAGGATGATACAGAAACGCTTTCTGAAGTATTACAGATTAGAGAGGGCGAGGATCGAGTTACTTTATTTACCTGTACTCCATATGGAGTGAATTCACACCGATTATTGGTGAGTGGAAGCAGAATTGCATACGAGGGAGAAGATGATGTTGCAGTATCTGTTCCAGAAGCAATGCTTCAATCTGTACAAGATTATTATATGTTATATTTAGTATTAGGACTTTCTATAACAGTATTGATAATAGTAATAATGAGATTTTTCTTTCGTAGAACGAGAAAAGAAAAAGACGAAGGCAAATTAAATTCGAGGAGGTTGAGAAGATGATGAAAAAAGTGAAGAAGGGGAGCGCTCTAGTAATCGCACTTGCATTGATGCTCTCAGCAATGCTAATACCTAAAGTATATGCCGCAAATGAAATTAATACAAAAGCTCAATGCTCACTTCGTTTTGATTTGAGCGACAGTACGTATGACGAACTGAAGACATTGCCGATTACAGTTGACCTTTATAAAGTAGCTGATGTTGATACAGTTGGAAATTATAAGGCAGCAGAAGGGTTTACATTGGGAACTATTAATGATACTACAACAGCTGAAGCGTGGCAGACAATGGCAGCAGATGCAATGGCAGTTGTAGAAGAAAAGAATTTACAGCCAACTGTTTCAAGTACAGTTGCAAAAGGATTCTCTCGCAACATACCAGTAGGACTTTACTTAGTAGTTGCCAACAACACACACTCAGCATCTTATGAGTATAGTTTTACACCATATTTAGTTTCTTTACCAAACAACTATTTTTACACATCTGGAAATGATGGTTGGGTATATGATGTGACAACTTCATTAAAACCAGAACGAAATGACTTATATGGCAACCTTGTAATTGAAAAGGATCTCTTATCTTATAATGCAACTGTTGGAGGAGCTACATTTGTATTCCAAGTGGAAGCAGTGAAAGATTATAAGACAAAAGCAGATGGACAGCCAGAATACAAGACAGTGTATAGTGATGTGGTATCGATTACATTTGATGCAGCAGGAAAGAAACAAGTTGTAGTGGAAGGGATTCCAGCAGGTGCAGAAGTTACTGTAACAGAAGTGTATAGTGGTGGAAGTTATACAGCAGTGGATAAAGCAACTGAGTTTACAACAACGATCATATCAGAAGAAGAAGGAACTGCAACTGTGACATTCCAGAATGATTATGATGGAAGACTCAATGGTGGTTCTGGCGTGATCAATCATTTTGAAGAAGGCGAAAATGGTTGGACATGGACAAAGATTACTGAAGGGGGTATGTAAGTTATGAAAAAGAAGATTTATCTTGCAGCTGCAGCTCTCGTGCTTATATCAACAATTGGGATTGGGAGTGCAATGGCGTATTTCACAACTTATGTAGTAGCCGATGGCGGAGTAAAAGTCAGCATGGGATCTACAACTACAGTTCCAGAGGAAGATGTAGTGAAAGGTCAAAAAGTGATTAAGATCAAAAATGAAGGCGATTATGAATGCTGGGTAAGAGTTAAAGTATTTGCAGGTTCTGAACATGAATTTTTATATGCTGACGAAAGTGGTAAATGGACACCAGGAGCAGATGGTTATTACTACTACAAAGAGATTGTTCCAGTAGATGGACTTACAGATGAATTAAAAGTGACGATTACAGAATTATTAGAAGCAGATAAAGATCCAGAAGTAAGTGAAGCATTTAATGTCATCGTTGTTCAAGAGTGTACACCAGTATTGTATGATGCAGAAGGAAATGCATATGCGGACTGGAGTGTAAATGCAGAAATTTTAAACAAGGAGGTTGAATAGTATGAAGAGATTTAACAAAACAACAACCATCCTTTTAGCAGCTTCTGCAGTGCTGTTGCTTACAAGTGCAGTAGGAAGCACAAGAGCAGCACTTACCTATTATTCAGATAATTATATTGCAGAAGTAAATGTACATGAAATCGGTGTAAGTTTGATTGAAAATGAAAAAGTGATCGTTGCAACAGATTATGGTCAGACAGATGATAATGAGTCTGCTTACAAGGGTGAATTGCTAACAGATCTGGATGAATTTACACTAGGAAAAACATATCAAGAAGAGTTGGCAGTTAGAAATAATGGCTCGATCGACAGCTATGTAAGAGTCATTCTTACAAAAAGCTGGGTAGATGAAACAGGAAAAAAAGATGCAGCATTAGATCCAGCATTGATTGATCTTCATTTTACAGGAAATGGATGGATCATTGATACAGAAGCATCCACAGCAGAACGAACAGTACTTTACTATACAGATGTTCTAGCTGTTGGTGAAACAAGTTCTATTTTGACAGATAGCATTCGAATTGATGAAAATTTATCTACAAAAGTATATGAAACAGTAACAGAAGAAGGCGGATATAAGACAATTACATATGAATATGCATATGATGGATATACGTTCTTTTTGGAAGCAGAAGTAGACGCAGTGCAAACACACAATGCAGAAGAAGCAATTAAAAGTGCATGGGGTGTAGACGCAGCGATTGCAGCAGACGGAAGTCTTAGCTTACGATAGGAGGTACGAAATATGAAAAAGAAGATTTTGTGCCTGATCATGACGGCGATGATGGTCGTAGGTACAGGAATGACAGCAAATGCTGAAGATTTTAAAGGTTCACAAAACTGGGTTGCAGATTTTAAAGGTGATAAGATTGAAAGTAACTTTACATCAGCAGCAATTGCAGA
This sequence comes from uncultured Faecalimonas sp., assembly GCA_964440185.1. Taxonomy (GTDB): domain Bacteria; phylum Bacillota; class Clostridia; order Lachnospirales; family Lachnospiraceae; genus Faecalimonas. The sequence continues at coordinate 16,433 of CAYTRJ010000004.1, forward strand.
TGAGATTTTGCAGATTTTACCAGGTGATACCATTACACTTGAAGTTTCGATCAAAAACTCAAGCGAAGATAAAACAGATTGGTATATGACCAATGAAGTGTTAAAAACATTAGAAGAAAGCAAGGATACTGCAGAAGGTGGAGCGTATACTTACATTCTTACATATAAAGGAACAGATGGAACAGAGACAGTCCTTTATAGTAGCGAAACTGTTGGTGGAGAAAATTCTGGAACAGAACAATTGGAAGGACTTCACCAAGCAACTGATTCTTTGAAAGATTATTTCTTTTTAGATAGATTGGATAAAGGAGAACAAGGAACAGTAACATTATTTGTAGAGCTAGATGGAGAAACGCAAGGAAATGATTATCAAAGTACATTAGCTCGTTTAAAAATGAACTTTGCAGTAGAAGAAGTTACAGCAAGAACTGTTACCATTCAAACAGGTGATGCATCTAATATCATGCTATATGCAGGGATTGCATTAGCGAGTGGTATCGTACTTTTCATTATTGCATATGTGAATACAAAACGTCGTTCAGAAGAGGAGGAGTAGAGTTATGAAAAGATGTAAAAAAATAATCACATCGATCTTTGCAGCAGTACTCTTACTCAATTTGATCGGTACACATACATTTGCAGCAGAAGAATATACATACAAAGTTACATTTTATGAAGGAGTACAGGGAACATTTTCAGGAAATGATGATCTTTCTGTAACTGGAGAAGAATACAAAATTACACGAGAAGATGGGAAGATTACAGTAAGTGGTCTAAAGGCTGGCGATGTTGTTTCCTTTAATGCACAGAATCCGGGAGCAGTTACATTAGCAGAAGATAGCAAGTATTATGTAAAAGGAATCCGCAAAAGCGGACGAGATAATGATACTGTTGAAAATTCAGCATTTCGAGTAACAGAAGATCAAGACTATGTTGTGGCATATGGAATGAAAGGAAATCTTACAACATACGTAGTGAACTATGTAGATACGAATGGAAACACACTTGCACCAAGTGCGACATACTACGGAAATGTAGGAGATAAACCAGTTGTAGCATATCGCTACATTGATGGATATTTACCACAGGCATATGGACTTACAAAGACATTAAGTGAAAATGCAGAAGAAAATGTATTTACATTTACATATGCAATAGTAGATTCAGTGGTTGTAGGGACACCAGAAGGAACTACAACAAGACCTGGAAATGATGGAGCAGATACAAATAGACCTGCAACAAACGAACCAACTACAGATACACCAGATGTAGAAGAATCACAGGTGCCACAAGAACCAGACGAGGTGATTGATCTAGATGATGAAGAAACACCTGCTGGAAACTTGGACTTAGATAACAACGATATGACATTTGTGACTAGTATAGGAATAGGTGTATTAGCAATTGTAGCATTCGTGCTCTTAGTTCTCTTTGCTAAGAAGAAAAGAATAAATGAATAGTAGACAAAAATAAGAGAGGTGCAGAAATTGTATCTCTCTTTTGTTCTCTTTTTGGGCAAATCATGTTAAACTAAAATAAAAAAAGAGGTAAATTGTTTTGAAGAATGACAAGAAAAGAAAAAATAAGGTTTCCATTATCTGCAACACATTGGGAACTATTTTGTTGATGATAATTGTGTTAGCATGTGTTCCACTTACATTGCCCAGAGTAATGGGATATCAGATTTATTCTGTTGTGACAGGAAGTATGGAACCAGAGATTCCGGTAGGAAGTATTGTTTATGTAAAAGCAGTTGTGCCAGAAGAACTTCAAGAAAAGGATGTTATAGCATTTTATGGAGGAAAGGATGCAAATGCAATCATCACACATCGCGTCGTAAATAATAATGTGATTTCAGGGCAGATTACGACGAAAGGGGATGCAAACAAGACAGAGGATATGAATCCGGTGGCATATGAAGATGTTATTGGAGTGGTAAAATATACACTTCCAAAAGCTGGGGAATTGGCGCAGTTATTTACAAGTGCACAAGGAAAAACAGCAGCAGTATGTGTTGTGGCAACAGCAATTTTGTTACATATGATAGGGAGTTTGTTAGACAAAAGAAAGTAGGCGAGGATAGATGTGCTCAAAAGAAATAAAAAATTATTTAAATACAATGCGTCTCTTTGAAGATAAGACAGGTGAGCTTATCTATATTGGAGACTTTAAAGAAAGCATGGTTTATTACACAAGTAATCTGGCAGAAAAATACGGATTACCACCTGCAGGTGAGGGGTATTCTTTCCAAATGCTGCAAACAATATTAGCAGAAAATGAATTAAACGATATTTGTGTTGATCTTGCAGAGCTATCTTCAGATATAGAAAAGATGCACACCAGAGAATATAGTCTGATGGGAAAGGATGAGATATATCGCTTTATCACTTCCAAAACAAGAGTGCAAACAGATGAAGAAGGAAATGTAAGATGGTTTATCGGAAAACTATCTATGATTGATACTTATGAGAAAATTGATTCCTTGACAGGGCTCTTAAATATGAAGGCGCTGGTAGAAGATTTGAGAGAAAGCATATCTTGTAGGGAATCGGGTTTCCTTATGCTATTAGGAATTGACAATTTAAAAAATATCAATAATCAATATGGAAGAAAACAAGGAAATCAAATTTTATATTCTGTAGCACAGGAACTTAAGCGTATGGCAAATGCGTCTTGTAAAGTATATCGCTTAGACGGAGATCGATTTGCAGTGAATATGATTGGAAATGACAGAAACGAGGTGGAAGCATTTTATGAAAAACTAAAAGATTCTGTAACCTCGTACTGTACGATTTCTTCAGGAGTTGTAGACTATATAGAGGGCAATGACAGTGAATTGATTTATCAATATGCAGAGAATGCATTGTATAGTGCAAAGTCAAATGGGAAAAACATGCAAGTTTTTTTCTCAGAAGAGGTCTATAAAAAACATTTGCAATATGTGGAATTGCAAGAAGAATTAAGAAATAGCGTACGTGAAGGCATGAAAGGATTTGCAGTAAATTATCAGCCACAAATTGATACAAAGACTTGCAAGATCTGTGGAGCAGAAGCGCTACTTTCATATCATTCACCTGTACGTGGAAAGATAAGTGCAGAGGAGTTCATCGAAATATTGGAACAGACAAAACTCATTATCGAAGTTGGAGATTGGGTTTTGGAACAAGCGCTTATGCAATGTAAGAAATGGCGAGAAGTATTACCAGATTTTCATGTGAGTGTGAATATTTCTTATATACAATTGAAAGAAATAGGATTTACAGAACGTGTAAATAAAATCATTAATCGTGTAGGGCTTACAGGAGCGGCATTGACTTTCGAAATTACAGAAAGTATGAGGCTTCAAGACTATCAATATTTTAATAAGATCTTTTACAAATTGGCAAAATTAGGGATCCAGATTTCCATTGATGACTTTGGAACAGGATATTCTAGTTTGAGCTACTTGAAAGTGTTATCCATTGATGAGGTTAAGATCGACCGTTGTTTTATTTCTAACGTGCAGCATAGTGCATATAATTATCGTTTACTTAGCAATATTATTGAATTAGCACATAGTGCCAATATTAAAGTTTGCTGTGAAGGTGTGGAAGTAGAAGCGGAGTTTTTGGTTACTCAGAAACTAAATGCAGATAAGATCCAAGGATATTTGTTTGCAAAGAATTTTACGGTTGAAAAGTTTGAAAAAGTATATTTGGATTCTTCAAGCGAGGAATATGAAGAACGTCTAAGAAAGGAAGTATACTTTAGTAATCTGGAAAAAACAGATGATGAACAGCTTTATAAAATCCGTCAGGAAAAGATCGTATCGATCATAGATAATATGGAAGAGCTGGTCTATGTACGTAACATTGATGATTATTCACTGCTTTATCTGAATGCGATGGGACGTGAGACTAGTGGTGTATACGACTATAAGGGCAGAAAGTGTTATGAGGTATTACAAGGAAAAGATTCACCATGTGAGTTTTGTCAGAATTGTCATAATGAAAGTAATGGTTACAGTGTATGGGAAATCGATAGTCAATATTTGAATCGATACTATTTGCTGAAGAGTAAAAACATTCCATGGAATGGAGAACTTGCCAGACTTACGATTGCAGTAGATGTTACGGAAAAAGAAATCATGACAAAGGATGTACAAGAAAAACTTGATTTTGAACAGAACATTGTGTCTTGTACAAAAATGTTATTAGGGGAAAACGATTACGGGAAAGCAATCAATAATATATTAAAATTAATCGGAGAATATTATGATGCAGATCGTGCGTACTTGTTTGAACTAAAGGATGACAAAATGAATTGGTGCAACACCTATGAATGGTGTGCAGAAGGTGTCATACCGGAAATTGATAATCTGCAGAACGTATCACTTGAAATAACAAGTCGCTGGAAGCCTATGTTCGCAAAAGGAAGGGCAATTATTATAGATGATATTGAAAAAATCAAACAGAGTTCACCACTTGAATACCAGATATTAAATATGCAGAATATTAAAAGTTTGTTGGTTGCGCCTGTTATAAGAGATGATGAAAGTATTGGATTTATCGGGATAGATAATCCGAAAAAGCGAAGCATGGACAGTGGACAAGTTCAAACAATGGCAATGTTTATCGCAGACCGATTGTATAAAGATGATACAACAAAGCGATTAAAAGAATTGTTAAATCTTCGTTATGAAGATATTTTGCAGACGACGGAATTAGGACTCTGGGTTATACGTATGGATCAAGAAAAACAACATTATGAACTGTATGCAGACAGGACATTGTTGAAAATCTTAGGTGTAAATGAAAACTTAACACCGGAGGAAACGTATCAGCATTGGTATAGCCGAATCAGTAATGGATATTATCACTATGTACAATATGCTATCCAGAATATGATCGAGACGGGAAATATTGTAGAGTTAAGCTACACATGGAATCATCCGGAAAAAGGTCTTGTGTTAATACGGTGCATAGGAGTTCGCACTGCAGATAGTGATGGAATGATCTGTATCGAAGGATATCATCGAGAAATCAATGAGATTAATAAACCGAAGTTTTTGCCAGACCATACAAGTATTATTTTCGAATATCATCCAGAAAAACGAGATATTTATTTCCATACAGAGAGAGAAACATTAGCAGGGGATACAAGGTGGGAAAAAGATTTTCCAACATGTTGGTTACAGAATGAAATAGTTCATCCTCATTTTGCAGAAAACTTTGAGAAATTATTCCAGGATATCGAAAAAAAGGAAGATATGGATGGAGTAGAATTCTTGCTGAAAACAAAGGCAGGCTCTTACGAATGGTTTAAACTTCGTATTCGTCATATGGAAAACGAAAAAGAAGGAGAAAATACAGTACTGGTTTTAGTAGATCCTGCAAATCAGGAACGTGCATTAGAGCTGGATTATATGAGACAGAAAGAATTCTATGAAGCAATTCTTTCGGAAAAGAAAGCTTATGCTGAGATAGATGTGGAAAGTGGTCATGTTGTTTCTTCAGGAGGACTTTGGGAATCTTATAGAGAAGAATCTATGCAGAATAATTATACATTTTCTACCGTTTTTTATATGCATGCAACACAGACAATTTATCCAAAAGATATTGCTAAGATAAGAAAATTTACATCTATAGCGTATATGCGAGAATTACTGAATAAGAAACAATATATGGATAAGATAGAGATTCGCCGTTTGAATGGAGATAAACTCAATTGGGAAGAAGTATGCTGTCATGTATTCCAAGACAAGGTTGCAGGTAATCTATATGCACTCTTTTATATCAAAGATATTGATGCACAGAAGAAATTGGAATTAGAGCGAGAGATGGAAGCTTCAAGAGATCCACTGACTGGTTTGTATAATCGCAGAAGATTTCAACAAGAAGTGGAAAAACATATGGGCGATGAAACGGAAAGTGGAAAGGGAAGTATTCTTCTTTTGGATATGGACTGTTTCAAGCAAGTTAACGATACCTATGGACATGCAGAAGGCGACACTGTACTGAAAAATTTTGCAGAGGCGTTACTGCAAACATTTCGCCGTCGAGATATTATTGGACGTCTTGGTGGAGATGAGTTCATTGTATTTCTGCGTGATGTGACCGACAAGGAGATACTAAATCGTCGAATGGAGGAATTAAAGCGTACTTTAACAACAATGGAAGGACGGGCAATAACATGTAGTGTAGGAATCAGCTTTGTAAAGCGAGAAGGGTTACCTTATGAGAAATATGTAGAAGAGGCAGATGAAGCGATGTATTTCAGTAAACAAAAAGGAAGAAACTGTTATTCATATTATGATGAAATTGTATAACAAAGAAGAAGGGTGAATGTTCGAGAAGCATTCACCCTTTACATTTGCTTTAAATATTTCTGAATATGAATTTTATAGGATACAGCAAAAATCATACTTCGAAGAATATTTTTCGTATTAGTATGTGTGATACCTACAACATCTAATGTGTCTTTGATACCGAACACATATTGCAGTACATTCTCAAATTCCATGCAGTAATAATTGTAGGCTGTCTCGGAATCGTATGTTTCCATCTGATGTCCAATAAAACATTTGACTTCATCCAAAGACAATACATTTTTTGCAACGGCAATATAAAGCAGATAAGCAATATGATCCCGCTTATAAAGTTTTTTGATTGGTGCAGGAATATAATGCTGCTTCACATAGTTGCTGACCATAGATGAAGTTAATTCTGAAATTTCCAGTGTTTTCAAATAGCAATTTACCAATTGGACAGTCTGATCCAAAAATAATCCGTTATCGGGAAGTTCATGATAACGGGGCATATGAAATTGTTCTATACTTTTTTGTAGTGTTTGTTGAATATCTTTTTCCATGCTGTCATTATAGATTTTCCAAAATAAAAAGTCAAGAGATAAGAAAAAACTGTTGACGTAGTAATAAAAACCATGTAATATGCTTTTTAGAAACTTACATGAGAGGAAATAGAAGAATGAAATTAAAAATAATTGCAGATAGTTCAGCAAATCTTGTAAATATGAAGGATACCGCATTTGCATCCGTGCCAGTTTGCATTTATGCAGATGAGAAAGTATATGTAGATGATCAGGATCTAGATTCTGTTGAGATGACCGAAGAGTTATTAGCGTTCAAAGGAAAAACTTCGACAGCTTGTCCTAGCATAGAAGAATGGATTGCGGAATTTGAGGGATATGATGAGATCTATGTAGTGACATTAACAGGAACTTTATCTGGTACTTACAATTCTGCAGTGCTTGCGAAAGAAATTTACCAAGAGGAACATGAAGAAGTTAAGATACATATTATAGATTCTTTGAGTACTGGTCCAGAGATGCATCTTTTAGTCGAAAAGATTTCTGAGTGGAAAAAGGAAGGAAAAACATTTGAGGAAGTGTGTGAAGGGATGGAAGAGTATCAAACGCATACAAGATTATTCTTTTCACTTCAATCGGTACATAATTTAGTTGAGAATGGCCGATTGAACCGTTTGGTAGGAGCCGCAATTGGAAAATTAGGAATCTGTCTCGTTGGAACTGCAAGTGAAAAAGGAGAATTAGAAGTTCTAAGTAAATGCCGTGGGGAAAAGAAAACATTGCTTTCCTACATGGAACAGATTGAAAAAGCAGGATATAAAGGTGGGAAAATATATATTTCTCACGTGAGTAATGAACCACTAGCAATGGTTCTAAAAACTGCATTAATTGAAAAATATGGGCAAGTACCTATTGAAATTTACCCAACGCGAGGTCTATGCAGCTATTATGCTGAGAAACATGGAATGCTTGTAGGAGTAGAATGCTAGAATATTAGAATCTTTTGTGCTACAATGTACCAAGTGGTTGTAACAGAAACCGAGAGGGGATAAATAGCATATGAAATTACAAAAGAGAACAGGGATACTGCTTATGTTAGCAATTGGTATTCTGATGGCGGCGATTGTAACAGTAATTGGATGGAACTTTTCTGTGGAGCTGAGAATGACAGAAACAGAGTTGACATTAGAATATCAGGAAGTGTACGAAGATGAAATCCCAGAGGCGAATTTAGTAGGTAAATACTTTGCAAGAGCTGGTAAAAGATTAGAAGTACAGACAGAAGGAAAAATTGATACAAGTATCTTGGGAGAACAGAAGATTACATATCATGCTTCGTATTTTTGGTGGAGAAAGACAGCTACAAAAACAGTGATAGTAAAAGACACAGTTGCACCAGAGATAACATTATATTCGCAAGAAGGATATTATGTATTACCTGGTGAAACTTATGAGGAAGAAGGATTCTTGGCAACCGATAATTATGATGGAGATTTGACAGAGCAAGTTATTGTGACGCAGGAAGAAAATACGATGGTCTATACAGTAAAAGATAGTTCGGGAAATGAAGCAAAAGCAGTTCGCCCGATTCCATATCATGATCCTGTTCCACCAGAAATAACATTGAAAGCCGGGGAAACCATCCAATTAAATATGGGAGATCAGTTTACCGATCCAGGATTTACAGCAACCGATAATCTAGATGGAGATATTACCGAAAAGGTAACTGTGAGCGGCAGTGTAGATACTCGTGTTGCAGGAACTTATATTTTAACATATAGTGTGACCGATTCTTTTGGAAATGAAACACAAGTGCAAAGAAAAGTTGTGATCAAAAGTGTATTAAGTCCGACTCCACTACCACCAAATGGAAAAACAATCTATCTAACATTTGATGATGGACCAGGACCATATACACAGCAGTTATTAGATGTTTTGGGAAAATACAATGTGAAAGCGACTTTTTTTGTAGTAAGTGGAAAGTATAATTATCTTATGAAAAATATTGTGGATAGCGGACACGCCATTGGAATGCATAGTAAGACACACAATTATGCTCAAATTTATAGCAGTACACAAGCATTTTATGATGATCTGTTTGCAATCCAAGATATAATCTATCAACAAACAGGTGTAAAGTCTACATTGATGCGGTTCCCAGGGGGAAGCTCGAATGCAGTGAGTAAGAAATATTGTACAGGAATCATGTCAGAATTGACAACGTCTACGGTGGCAAGTGGATTCCAGTATTTTGACTGGAATGTATCAAGTGGTGACGCAGGAGGGACAACGACAACAGAGGGCGTTGTGAATAATGTGATTTCTGGTGTGAAAAACAAGCCTTATTCTGTGGTATTGCAGCACGATATTAAAAAGTTTAGTGTAGATGCAGTGGAAGAGATTATTATCTGGGGCTTGAACAACGGATATACTTTTTCAACATTGGATATGACAAGTCCGGCAGTACATCATGGAGTGAATAATTAAGAAATGAATGCAAATGAAAATAAATGGGACAAACTTTTAAGAATTAAGACAACAGGAAGAGATGATACGAATGCTACGCAATATCATTTCCCTTATGAACCAACACCTTATGAAGTGCTGGAACGATTAGCATACAGTGGTTATCTTGGTAAGAAAAATACAATGATAGATTATGGATGTGGAAAAGGGCGTGTGGATTTCTTCTTGTCGTATCAGACACGCTGCAAATCTATTGGGATTGAATATGATGAACGGATCTTTCAAAGTGTGATGGATAACCGTGAGACAGCAGCTGCAGCAGGGCGTACTAGCTTTTTTTGTGAAAATGCAGTTACATATCGCGTGCCTGCAGAAGCAGACCGCTTCTACTTTTTTAATCCGTTTTCGGTGGAAATCTTAAAAAGTGTGATGGAGCGAGTGAGAGAATCTTATTACGAGAATCCAAGAGAAATGTTCTTCTTTTTTTATTATCCGTCTGATGAATATATTGCATACTTGATGCAGGTGGATGAATTGGAATTTGTAGACGAGATTGATTGCAAAGATTTGTTTGAGGGAGAAAATGTTCGAGAACGAATCGTAATATTTCAAATGCAGTTTGACTTTTAAAATAGAGTGTAGTAGACTATGCATGTAAACATAAAACGGGGAGCTGGTAATTGAGCCGGCTGAGATAAGGTGTATTCATCTTGACCCAGAACCTGATCTGGATAATGCCAGCGTAGGAAGAATAAGGATAATTCGAGTACCTAGGCATCCGTGTATGCTTAGGTATTTTTTTATCAAAACTACAAATCAGGTTTGTGATTCTTAAAAGAAAAAGGAGAGAAAAATCATGAACGCAAGTGTAGCAATTCAAGTTTTGCCAAAGGCAGAAAATGATGATGAATTGATCCGCATCGTAGATGAGGTGATCGATTACATCAGATCGACAGGAAACACATATTATGTGGGACCTTGCGAAACTTCCATAGAGGGAGAGTATGATGAATTAATGAACATCGTAAAAGAATGTCAGAAAATAGCGGTAAGAGCAGGTGCGAAAGAGGTTTCTGCTTATGTAAAGATTACTTACCGTCCAGAAGGAGATGTGCTTACCATTGAAAAGAAAGTTACAAAACACCACCAATAAAATATGGTCGTGTTCTGCTATTGCATTGATTTTAATATTGTGGCAAGGAATTACTATGTTAGGGTTAGTAGAAGCGTTTTTACTACCTTCTCCAGTACAGGTGTTAAAGGCATTTATAGAGGAATGGCCAAAACTTTTGGAACATAGCATGATCACTTTAGCAGAAGCATTTATAGGGCTTGGGTGTGGGATTTTACTTGGCTTTGGGATTGCGGTTATTATGGATCGATTTGAGGTTATCTATCGTGCATTTTATCCTTTGATCGTAGTGACACAAACAATTCCAACCGTAGCAATTGCACCACTTCTTGTACTTTGGTTTGGGTATGAGATGACGCCAAAAGTAATTTTGATCGTGATTACTACATTTTTCCCAATTGCAGTAGGATTATTAAATGGATTTCGTTCTGTGGATGAAGATGCGATTCATTTACTGCAAGCAATGGGGGCAAGCAAAATGCAAATTTTCCGCTTTCTAAAATTACCAAGTGCAATGTCACAATTTTTTTCCGGACTTCGTATTTCTGCATCATATGCAATGGTAGGAGCTGTCATTTCAGAATGGTTAGGAGGCTTTGGAGGCCTTGGCGTTTATATGACGCGTGTAAAGAAGGCATTTGCTTTTGATAAGATGTTTGCAGTTATATTTTTAATTTCCATCATCAGTTTGATATTGATGAAGGGAGTAGATTTCTTACAAAAGAAGTGCATGCCTTGGGAAAAAGAATAGGAGAAGATATTTATGAAAAAAAGAATCATGGCATTGTTTATGGCAGTAATCATGGGATGTTCTATGATTGGTTGTGGTAAAACAGAGGAAAAAACAGAATTAAAGAAGATCACATTTGTATTAGATTGGACACCGAATACAAATCATACAGGACTTTATGTGGCACAGGAACTAGGATATTTTGAAGAAGCAGGATTGGAAGTTGAAATTGTTCAGCCTCCAGAAGATGGAGCGGAAGTGCTTGTGGCTTCTGGAAAGGCAGAGTTTGGAATTTCTTTTCAAGATTCTTTAGTGCCAGCATTTGCAGGGGAAGATTCTCTTCCTGTGACTGCTGTTGCTGGGGTGATTCAACATAACACATCAGGAATCATTTCAAATAAAGGAAATGGAATGGAAAGACCAAGAGGATTAGAAGGACATAGTTACGCAACGTGGAATGGACCCATTGAGCTTGCTACATTAGAACAAGTAGTGAGTGCAGATGACGGAGATTTTTCGAAAGTGGAATTGATTCCAAGTACTGTTACAGATGAAGTGTCGGCGCTTCGAACAAATATGGTAGATTCCATTTGGATCTTTTATGCGTGGGCTGGTGTAAAGACAGAGTTAGAAGGGATAGAGACAGATTACTTTGCATTTAAAGATGTAGATGAAGTATTTGATTATTATACACCCGTTGTTATTGCAGGAAATCAATTTTTGGAAAAAGAACCAGAAACTGCAAAAGCCTTTTTAGCAGCATTGAGTAAAGGATATGAATATGCAATAGAATCTCCAGAAGAGGCTGCAAAAATTTTGTGTAAGGCAGCACCGGAACTTGAGGAAGAACTTGTGACAGCAAGCCAGAAATATTTAGCTTCACAATATCAAGCCGAAGCGGAAAAATGGGGATATATAGATGCAGAACGCTGGAACCGTTTTTACCAATGGATCAACGAAAATCATTTGGCAGAAAATGAACTTCCAGAAAATATTGGATTTTCTAATGAGTATTTGCCACAGTAGGAGGAACTAGAATGGCAGTTTTGAGGGTAGAGAATGTATCGAAAGCATTTGAAGAAGAACGAGTTATTGAGAACATATCGTTAGAACTTCACCAAGGAGAAATCGTTTCTCTTTTGGGCGTAAGTGGCGGCGGAAAAACCACATTGTTTAATATTATTTCGGGGATAACTTTTCCGGATGAAGGAAAAGTGTGGATAGATGGAGAAGATAGAACTGGAAAAACAGGACAAGTTAGTTATATGCTTCAGAAAGATTTGATGCTTCCTTATCGTACGATTTTAGACAATGTTGCGTTACCATTGATCGTGAATGGTATGAAAAAGAAGGAAGCAAGAGAGAAGGCAAATGTATATTTCGAAGAATTTGGACTGGAAGGAACACAAAAAAAATATCCAAATCAGATTTCGGGCGGTATGAGACAAAGAGCTGCATTGCTTCGTACTTATCTGTTTTCGGAAAAAGTAGCTCTACTCGATGAACCATTCAGTGCCCTTGACATGCTGACAAAACAGTCGATACATGAGTGGTATTTGGATGTAATGGAAAAAATCCATTTATCCACGCTATTTATTACACATGACATTGATGAAGCAATCTTACTATCGGATCGTATTTATTTATTAACAGGAAAACCAGGAAGGATTACAAAAGAAATTGTACTGAAGGAGGCAAAACCTAGGCCAAAAGATTTCGCTCTGACAGAAGCATTTTTAGATTACAAAAAAGAGATTTTAGCTCATTTGCAAAAGGATAAAAAGGTTGACGAAAGTTTCTTTTTGTAAGACAATAGAAGGTAATTTAGAAGAGTAAATGGAGGAACGACAATGAGAGTATTACAAGGATATGAACCAGCAGCAGTACTTGGATTTTTTGAAGATATTTGTGGAATTCCACATATTTCTGGTCATGAACAAGCAATCAGTAATTTTTGTGTTGCATTTGCGAAAGAAAGAGGACTTGCTTATGAACAAGATGAGCTTGGCAATGTAATTATTTTTAAAGATGCAACAGAAGGATATGAAGGAGTAGAACCGATTATCATTCAAGGACATCTTGACATGGTTGGAGATAAAGTGCCAGAATGTCCATTAGATTTAGAAAAAGATGCAATTCAAATTATGGTAGAGGGAGATTACATTACAGCAAATGGAACAACATTAGGTGCAGATAATGGGATTGCAGTTGCATATGGATTGGCATTATTAGATGCAAAAGATATTCCACACCCACGTTTGGAAGTGGTATTAACTGTAAGTGAAGAAGTTGGATTAGATGGTGCAACAGCAATTGATCTATCATCATGTAAAGCGCGTCGCTTGATCAATGTTGACTCAGAAAGTGAAGGGATTTTTACAGCAGGTTGTGCAGGTGGATTACGTGCAAAATCAGTGATTCCTGTGACAAGAGAAACAGTGGAAGGTACACTTTTTGAAGTAAAAACGAGTGGATTCTTAGGCGGACATTCCGGAATTGAAATTGATAAAGCGCGTGCAAATGCGAATACTGTGCTCGGAAGATTCTTTATGAACCATCCAGAATTTAGAATAGCAGCAATGCAAGGTGGGGTAAAAGATAACGTCATTCCTAAAAACGCAGCTGCATCGTTTGTGGCAGTAGATGCAGAAGTAGTAAAAGCAGCAGTGGATGAAATGAACCGAATTATAGCAAATGAGTATGCGGCAACAGATGCAGACGCTTCTATTGTGTTAGAAGCGAAAGAAGCAGGTATGTATGAAGTTTTAGATGAAGCGTCTCAAGTGAAAGCAGTAACTGCGTTAAATGTGATGCCAAATGGTGTGCAAGCAATGAGTGCAGATTTACCAGGACTTGTTGAAACTTCATTGAATATGGGTGTTGTAGAATTAGATGCAGAAGCAATTACACTTACATTCTCAGTAAGAAGTTCTGTTGCCACAGCAAAAGATTATACTTACAAAAAATTAGAACAACTTACAACTGCTCTTGGTGGAACAATTACATCTTCGGGAGAATACCCAGGATGGCCATATGCAAGAAATTCAAAACTTCGTGATCTTTGTATCAAGGTATATGAAGAACAATATGGAAAAACACCAGAAGTAGAAATTATCCATGCCGGACTGGAATGTGGTATCTTATCTAGCAAGATTGAAGGCTTAGATTGCATTTCAATGGGACCAGATATGCTTGACGTGCATACACCAGATGAAAGAGTTAGCATGAGTTCTGTAGCTAGAGTGTGGGAATACTTGAAAGCAGTATTGGCTTATAAATAAGGTATATGGGGCTTAGATGTTGTGTCTAAGCCTCTTTTTTTTAGTATTGACAATCCTTTTTCTATCTGCTATTCTGTAAAAACTTATCTGGGAAACGGAATTTCTATCCGTTTAAACATTTCTAACTATCTAATATCTAAGAAGAAATCCCAAGTAAAATTAAAATTTCATATTAAAGGAGGAGTTCTGCCTATGACAGAAACAAAGACACATGATTGTTTTATGACACCACAAAGTAAAAAGGAATTAGAGGCAATTCTGAGAGAAGATACGTTACTTTTTATGAAGTATCAGTTATTGGAAGAAAGGTGGAAAAAGCGCTTCTGCGATTATTTTGCTGGGACAAAAACACTTCCATTTACTTATGATCCGTTTTTTAAGCGAATTTTTAATCCTGAAATTTATCCAGAGAGATTATCTAGATTTATAAGTAGTATTTTGGGTGAAGAAGTAAAAGTAGTAAAAATACTTCCACAAGAAGAAGTTATGATTGATGGAGGCGCACTTTTAATTATGGACATTTTAGTCCAATTAGCAGATGGTTCACTTACCAATATTGAGATCCAAAAAATTCCGTATAAATTTGCAGGAGAACGAATGAGCTGTTATAGTTCTGATTTGTTGTTGCGACAATATAGTAAAATAAAAGCAAATTCATCCAATCCATTTGATTATCGCAGTTTAAAAAAGGTATATACTATTGTAATTTTCGAAAAAAGTTCAGAAACATTTCATAAAACAGAAATGAATTATGTGCATAAAGGGAAGGTCATTTTTGATACAGGATTGAAAATGAATATGTTACAGGAATATTGTTTAATCAGCCTTGATGTATTTCGGAAAATTAAGTATACTAAAGGTGTAGAAATTAGTGAATTAAATGGATGGCTTTCTTTTTTAGCCATTGATAACGTAAATGAAGCAGAGACATTATTAAATGACTATCCATGGTTGGAGGAAGTATATCGGGATGTGGCGCAACATTTATGTAATCCTAAGGAGGTATTGGGGATGTTTTCAGAAGCATTGAAAATAATGGATCAAAATACGGTGCAATACATGTTTGAAGAGAAGGATAAGGAAATTGCTGAGAAAGATGCAAAGATTGCAGAGAAGGAAGCAGAACTTACAGAGAAGGAAGCAGAACTTACAGAGAAGGAAGCAGAACTTGAGCATTACAAGAGATTACTAGAACAAGCAGGAATTGAATTTTGAAAAAGAGGACAATTGTCCTCTTTTATCTCATGAATTGATCAATTACATATAACACGCCGTCTTCGTCATTTGATTTTGTGACGTAGTCGGCTTTTTCTTTTACAATTGGTTGTGCATTTTCCATTGCAACTCCAAGACCTGCATATTCGATCATAGTCAGATCGTTATATCCATCGCCGCAGCAGATCATTTGCTCTGCTGTCATACCAATACTATTTAATAATTTTTGCAGAGAATGTGCTTTGTCGATATTTTGCGGCATAATCTCCAAGAAGAATGGCTCAGAGCGATAAATGTTTAGGAATGAATGAAATTTTTCTTTTAAAATCTTTTCCAATTGAACAGTAAGAGCTGGATCGCCAGGAATCAGTAATTTATTTACTGGAAAGTCAATTGCTTTGGCAAAATCATCTACTGATATAATATCTAAATTACAGATACGGGATTCAATTTCTGTATATTGATTCGGTTTGATACCAGATAGGATTTGCGTATCTGTGTAGGTAATCAAGTCAACATCATAATCTTTTACGATTTCGTAAATTTCAGGAATTACACTATTTGGAACTGTTTTATTATAAATTGATTCGCCTGTACGACAATCAATAATGCGTGCTCCGTTAAAAGAAAGAATATAACTACCATAATCTTTCAAGTGCAATTCTTCTGCAAGAGGTGTGATTCCAGGTGTTGGCCTTCCAGAAGCAAGAACTACCTTTTTGCCTGCTTCTTGAATTGCAATAATTGCCTCTCGTGTTGGAGGTGTAATTTTTTTCTCTGAATTTGTTAAGGTGCCATCTAGATCCAGCACCAGCATTTCATATTTCATATTTAAAAACCTTTCATGCAAAAGCCATCACAAACTAAATCGTGACGGCTTTTATCTTAAAAATGTAATGTTTGTAATTGTTCCACAATCTCAGGGAATTTCATTCCGTTGGATGCTTTTACTAGTACAGTATCATCTTTCTGCAGAAGTTTGTCAGCAACTGCAAGGAAGTCTGCTTTTGTGTTAAAATGAATTCCAGAAGCACCTTCGCAAGTATTTTTGGAAAGTGTTCCGATACAAATGACAAGATCGATTCCTTTGTCAGCGGCATATTTTCCAACACTGTAATGCAATTGTTTCTCGTCTTCACCAAGTTCAAACATATCACCTAAGATTGCAACTTTGCGAGTATCAGCAGTTGCCAATACATCAATAGAAGCCATTGTTGAAATTGGATTTGCATTGTAGCAATCATCAATGATGCACAAATCTTCTGTGGCAATTAAATTATTTCGTCCAGAAACAGGAGTGAGTGCCTCAATACCTGCTTTGATTTCTTCGCAGGTAAGTCCAAGTTCACGTCCCACAAGAGCTCCTGCAAGTGCATTGTATACCATATGCTTTCCAGGAATTGGAATCAAGGTATCAATGGTGTTATCCCCAAGATGAAGTGTACAAGTAGTACCTTTTAAGGATAAACTGTGGATATGATCTGCGTAAGCGTCATGTTCTGTGGATAATCCAAAAAACTGAGGCGCTTTTCCATTTAAGTCTTTCACAGTTATTAATTTGTCATCATCGCCATTTAATACACAGATTGCATCTTCAGATGCATAGTCAAACATTTCTGTTTTGGCTTTTAGGACACCATCACGGTCTCCAAGGTTTTCTAAATGACAGAGTCCAATGTTTGTAATGATGCAGATGTCAGGACGAGCCATTTTGGCAAGACGATGCATTTCTTCAAAGTCGCTGATTCCCATTTCCAGAACAGCTACATCGTGTTCTTCACGAATACGGAAAATAGTAAGTGGCAATCCAATCTCATTATTGAAATTACCCGCTGTTTTTAATACGTTATATTTCTGTTCTAAGATAGATGCAACCATTTCTTTAGTGCTTGTTTTTCCAACACTTCCAGTGATTCCAACAACTTTTATGCCAAGTGCTTTGCGGTAGTGTTCTGCAATCGCTTTCATGGCTTGCTCGCAGGAATCTACAAGGATATAGGGAAAAGTGGCATTATCAATAGGATGTTCTGATAAAGTACAGAGAGCCCCTTTATTCATAACTTGAGGAATAAAAGTATGTCCATCGACGCGAGCTCCTTTGATCGGAATAAATAAGTATCCTTCCTCGATTAAACGGCTATCGATTGCAACGCCCGATACTTCCAGGGCAGCAGCTTCTTCAGTGCCGTAATATGTGCCGCCACATGCAGCAGCAATTTCATGTAATGACATGGATTTCATATTAAATGCCTCCCTTTAGTTTTCAAAACGTTCTAACGATTTTTGAATGATCAGTTCGCAAAGGTCACCGTATTCGATTCCAGCAGCTTTTGCTTCTTGAGGAAGTAAACTTGTTGCTGTCATACCAGGAAGTGTGTTTACTTCCAAACAGAAAATATCACCATTATCATCTAATAAGAAGTCTGCACGAGAATATACATCTAACTGTAATGCTTTGAATGCAAGTTCTGTTGCGCGCTGCATTTTTTCAGCAATTGCATCATCAATAGGTGCTGGACAAATTTCTTGTGTACATCCTGCTTGATATTTATTTGCGTAATCAAAGAAACCTGATTTTGGGATGATTTCAATTACAGGAAGTGCTTTGCCATCAATAATACCAACTGCAAATTCACGACCTTTGATATAAGGCTCAATTACGACTTCATCTTCATATGTAAATGACTTTTCCAATGCATCTTTATAATCTGCTTCTGTATCAACAATATAAACACCGATGCTGGAACCACCACAACAAGGTTTCACTACCACTGGGAGTTTTAATCCAAGTGATTCTAAAGATACATCCTTATTATTTTTGTGAAGTGCAGTTCCAAGTGGTGTTGGAACGCCTGACATTTTGAAGATTTGTTTTGTGATTCCTTTGTTCATTGCAAGAGCACTTCCAAGATAGTTTGGTCCAGTATAACGGATTCCAAGTAGATCAAAAGTTGCTTGTAATTTACCATTTTCTCCAACATCACCATGAAGTGCCATGAATACGACATCTGCAAGACGGCAAATTTCCACAACATTTGGCCCTAAGAAGCAGTTTGATTGGTCTTCACGAGAAGCTTTGATCGCTTCGAGATCAGGTTCTGTTGTTTTAATCCCATCTGCAATTTCAAGCCCTGCATTTGGAAGGGTAAATACTTCTTCTAATTTGTCTTTATCATAAGGGAAACCAAGATACACATCCATAAGGAATGCATCATGTCCTTTTTCTCTTAATGTTCTGCAGATTCCAGCTCCAGAAGCAAGTGATACATCACGTTCTGTGCTTAATCCACCAGCTAAAACTACAATTTTCATAAATGAATACTCCTTTTTATTCACCAACACTCATTTGATTGAGAAGTGCTTGTTTTTCGTCATATAATTTCTGTGATAGGTCTACATAAACTTTATGTGGATTGAAGAGACGTTTTGTTTCTTCCCATAAAGTTTCTTTTTCTTTCTTGCAGTATGCCGCAATTTCCATTACGCTAGGAGATTCGTACATACATTGTCCGTTAATGAAAATCGGTACAAGAATTTCACGCATTTCATAAGTGCCACCTGCAAGTTTTGTCTTTTTCCAAGTTGCATTTGGATCAAATACAATAAGGTCATTGTTTGTATCGTAAATTTCATCTGCAAAGCAGATTAAATCTGCACGGATCTTTCCAGTTTCTTTATCGTAGATACGATAAATTGTTTTATTTCCTGGATTTGTAATTTTTTCTGTATTTTCAGAAAGTTTAATTTTAGATTGGAAGGTTCCATCTGCTTGACGGATTGCTGCAAGCTTGTATACGCCTCCGAAAGAAGGGCAATCTTTGGAAGTGATGAGGTTTGTTCCAACACCCCAAGATGTAATAGCAGCGCCTTGGATTTTTAAATCGTGAATCAAGAATTCATCCAAATCGTTGGAAGCAGAAATGACAGCTGTTTCAAATCCAGCAGCATCTAACATCTTACGTGCTTTTTTTGAAAGGTAAGCAAGGTCACCACTGTCAAGACGAATCCCGTAATTGGTTAATGGGATGCCAGCCTCACGCATTTCTGTGAAAACGCGGATCGCATTTGGCACACCAGATTTCAAAGTATCGTAAGTATCGACAAGTAAGGTACATGAGTTTGGATAAAGATTTGCATATGTCTTAAATGCAGTATATTCATCTGGGAAACTCATGATCCAACTGTGTGCGTGTGTTCCTTTAACTGGTACATCGAAGAGCTGTCCTGCTAATACGTTAGAAGTACCAATACATCCACCAATCATAGCGGCTCTTGCACCATAAAGACCAGCATCAGGTCCTTGTGCACGACGAAGACCAAACTCCATGATGCCATCACCATTTGCGGCATACACTACACGGGCAGCCTTTGTGGCGATAAGGGATTGATGATTTACAATATTTAAGATTGCAGTTTCTACAAGCTGCGCTTCCATAATAGGTGCTACAACTTTAAGAAGCGGTTCTTTTGGAAAGACAACAGTCCCTTCTGGAATAGCATAAATATCTCCACTGAAATGGAATCCACTTAAATAGTGAAGAAATTCTTCACTAAACATATTTAAACTACGTAAGTAAGATACATCATCATAAGTAAAATGCAAGTTCTTAATATAATCAATTACTTGTTCTAATCCAGCGGCAATCGAATATCCGGCATTGTTTGGATTAGAGCGGAAAAATACGTCAAAAATAACGGTTTCATTTTCTTCGCGCTCGAAATAGCCTTGCATCAGTGTTAATTCATATAAATCTGTTAATAAGGTAAGGTTTCTTTGATTCATTTTATTCACTCCTTATAGACCTTTTACGATTCATTATACCACTCAGAATAAGAATTGTAAATTTTAAAACATTGCCTTTATGTCAGGAGTTCTGTATAATATATCATTATACGAAAAGAGGAAATGTCATTATGAAAGAAAAAGAAAAAAAACGTCTGTCAGGCGTTTTGCTTCATCCAACATCGTTACCATCTCCATATGGGATTGGCGATTTAGGAAAAGGAGCATATGATTTTATTGATTTTTTAAAAAAGAGCGGACAACATTTATGGCAGACACTGCCATTGACTCCAACTGGATTTGGAGATTCTCCATATCAGGGATTTTCAGCATTCGCAGGACAACCATTGCTAATCAGTCCAGATGATTTGGTGAAAATGGGATTTATAACAGAAGAGGAATTAAAAGATGTTCCACGAAATGATGTAGATATGGTGCATTATGGAGAAGTAATTGCTTGGAAAAACAGCATTTTGAAGTTAGCATTTACTCGTTTTAAAGAGACAAAAGAATATGCGGCATTTGTGAAAGCACATGCATACTGGCTGGAAGATTATGCGCTTTATATGTCATGTAAGGAATTTCATGAAGGACGTGCTTGGCTAGAGTGGGAAAAAGAGTATCGTAATCCTACTGCAGAAACG
The DNA here is from genome assembly GCA_964440185.1 of uncultured Faecalimonas sp. Classification (GTDB taxonomy): domain Bacteria; phylum Bacillota; class Clostridia; order Lachnospirales; family Lachnospiraceae; genus Faecalimonas. The sequence continues at coordinate 37,491 of CAYTRJ010000004.1, forward strand.
AAAGCGAAGATGAAAGTGCAATTTGCACAAGAGATGAAGTATTATTATTTTGTGCAATACATTTTTTATAAAGAATGGGAAGAAGTAAAAGAATATGCTTCTGAAAATGAAATTGAGATCATTGGGGATATGCCATTGTTTGTCTCTCTAGATAGTGCAGATGTTTGGGCAAATCAAGGATTATTCCAACTGGATACGAAGGGATATCCAATCGTAGTTGCAGGAGTTCCACCAGATTATTTTTCAGCAACAGGTCAACTTTGGGGAAATCCACTTTATAATTGGAAAGCACATCAAAAAGATGGATTCAAATGGTGGATTGCAAGAGTACGCCATCAATTACAATTAACAGATTACCTTCGTATTGATCATTTCCGTGGATTGGAAAGTTACTGGGCAGTGCCATACGGAGACGAAAATGCAATTGGTGGGAAATGGGTAAAAGCACCTGGAAAAGCATTATTTACAGCAATTGAAAAGGAACTTGGAAAAGGGCTTCCAATCATTGCAGAAGATTTAGGAATCATTACACCAGAAGTAGAAGAACTTCGAGATGCATTTGATTTTCCAGGAATGAAAGTTCTTCAGTTTGCATTTGACGCAACGGATGAAAGTTCGTTCTTGCCACATCAATTTACATCAACAAATTGTGTATGCTATACAGGAACACATGATAACAATACAACAAAGGGATGGTATGCAGAAGCATCTGAATATTCCAGAGATAAGGTACGTCGTTATATGAATACAGATGGAAATAGTGTTCATTGGGATTTTCTTCGTACATGTTTCGGAACAATTGCAACATATGCAGTGGTTCCAATGCAAGACATACTTGGATTTGGAAAAGAGGGACGCATGAACACTCCAGGAGAAGCTATGGATAATTGGTCATGGCGTTATCGTGAAGAAATGCTTACAGAAGGTCTCGCAGAAGGTCTTTATCAAGTTACCAAGTTGTATGGAAGATAAATAGAAGGGAAGAGTCGATGATTAGATTAATTTTATTTGCATTATTTTTAATCGTATTTTTAGTTTTTTCTTATGTGTTATTTTTTATAGAATGGATCATTGGGAAAATAAGTCCGAAAACGAAGGATTATAGTTCACTTCGTATTGTGCAGTGGGCATTTCGCGTACTTTTGAAGATTGCAGGTGTGAAGATCACTGTGCGTGGAAAGGAAAATATTCCAGAAGAAGCAGCACTTTTTGTTGGAAATCACAGAAGCTATTTTGACATTTTGGTCATGTATATTCAATGTAAGAGATTAACTGGATTCGTGGCAAAAGACAGCATTAATAAAATACCATCACTTCGTGTGTGGATGCGCTATTTGTACTGCCTATTTTTAAACCGAGAAGATCCGAGACAAGGAATGAAAACAATCTTAGAAGCGATTGAGTATGTGAAAAAAGGAATATCGATTTGTATTTTCCCAGAAGGAACTCGAAATACCGGAGAAGAATTAAGTACGTTGCCTTTCAAAGAAGGCTCTATGAAGATCGCGACAAAGACAGGATGTCCAATTGTTCCTGTTTCAATTAATAATTCTGCTGAAATCTTTGAAAATCATATGCCAAAGATTCAAAAAACGCATGTAATCATAGAATATGGAACACCAATTTATCCAAAAGAGTTAGAGCGTGAAGAATTAAAGACATTAGGAGCGAAATGTCAAGGAATCATTCAAGAGACAATTCAAAAAAATGCAGCACTTGTATAGAGATAGAATCTCGCCAAATGAGCGAGGTTCTATTTTTTTGTGGAGGTGTGTATGATAGTAAAAAGTCTGTGGCAGAGAGAATATGCGAAACAGTTTTCTTTTTATACTAACTATGATAATGGTGTTGACGGGAACAGCCTGTTCGGTAAAAAAATTATCTACAGAAAAGACAAAAGATATTGACTTTACAGTGGTGGAAGAAAAAGAGATCCCAGAGGAACTTCTTGACGTGATTGAACAACAGAAGGAGGAACCATTTAAAGTGAGTTTTGCACAGGGGGAATATCTTTATATTGCAATTGGATATGGACCACAAGAAACAAGTGGATACAGCATTGAAGTGAAGGAATGCTATGAAACAGAAAATGCGATTTATGTACATCCTAATTTAATTGGACCATCCAAACAGGAAAAAATCATAGAAACGATCACCTATCCATATATTGTAATCAAGATGGAATTTGTGGATAAGCATGTAGTATTTGAGTAAAGGAGTGGGCAGATGGAAATTATCACAAGACAGATGGAAACAAACCAAATTGGAAAAAGAGTCATTAATCAATTTATGGTAGATGAGGACTATAATATTCCGGATAGCAAAGATGATGTGCAAAAGGTGATTATGGGAGAAGGCATTGCACGCATTACGGAAATGAAGCCCGTAGAAAATTATTTGATGGTGCAAGGCCAGATTGAGTTTCAGATTTTATATCATGCAGAAGGATTTGAACCACGATTTGTAGGATTAGAGGGAAAGCTGCCCTTCGAAGAAATGATCTATATTGAAGATGGAGCAGATAAAAGTTTTGATGTGAAGTGTGTACGTGTGGATTTGAATGTTTCTATGGTCCATTCACGTAAACTTCGTTTGAAAGCTATGGTGGAAATGCAAGTAGAATCCGAATATCAAAGCTTGGAAGCACTTCCTATTGATGTGGAATGTGATTACCCTGTTTATAAAAAACAAAAAGAAATGGAGTTATTGAAGCTGCAAGTGTCGAAGAAAGATACCTATCGAGTGAAGGAGGAAATTAATCTGCCGGGGACAAAGGAATCTATCGGAGTGCTTTTGTGGGCAGATATTGCCAATCGTAAATTAGATACAAAATTGGTAGATGGAGAGGTACAGCTTTTGGGAGAATTACTTGTGTTCTGCTTTTATGAATCACCAGACGGTAAGATTGATTGGGTGGAACAGATTGTTCCTTACCAAGGAAGAGTAGAATGCTATGGCGTGGAAGAACATATGTATCATCATGTACAAGGGTATTTGGAAGAAGCACATGCCGATGTACGAGCAGATGAAGATGGGGAAATGCGTGTGATTGGGATTGAAGGAACGCTGCAGCTTTACATAGCTGTCTATGAAGAAGAACAGATGGAATTGTTGGAAGATTTATATTCCTTAGAAAAAAATTGTGTTTTGGAAAAGAAAGATATTGCGTATGAACAGTTGATCTTGCAAAACCATTCTAAATGCAAAGTGATGGAACGGCTGTCGATTCCAGAATTAAAACAGGATGTTTTACAAATCTGTCATAGTAATGGAGCAGTTCAAATTGACAGAATGGAGCAGCAGGAAGACGGTGTGCGAGTAGAGGGGGCATTGCAAGTCGGCTTTTTATATGTAAAAGAAAGTGATGATATGCCATTTGATACTTGGCAAGGAATGGTTCCATTTTCTTATCTCATAGAATGCAGTGAGGCAGGAGAAAATATGAGATATTATATTTCGGCAATGCTGGAACAATTAAGCATCACCTTACAAGGTGGCGATGAAATCGAGGTGAAAGCAGTGCTTGCGTTTCATGGTTTCTTTGAGCGTGTAGGAGTGATGCCAATGATCCAAGATGTGCGTGTGGAAGAGATTTCTATGGAAGAGGTAGAAAAACGTCCTAGTATTGTGGGGTATATTGTGAAACCAGAGGATGATCTGTGGGCACTTGCGAAAAAATATAGCACAAGTGTAGAAGCAATTATGGAAGTGAATGAATTGTCGGGAGAAAGCATAAAACCAGGCGAGAGATTATTGATTTTTAAAGAGAATATGAGTATACTGTGAGTATAATGTATACAAGATACAAACAAGTACAAAATAGAAGATAGGAGGACCTTGATGTTGGATACCATAGAATTAAAAGCCCTTGCTAAGATTAATCTAGGGTTAGATGTACTAGGAAAAAGAGAAAATGGTTATCATGATGTAAAAATGGTAATGCAGACGATTTATTTGTATGATAACGTAACGTTGTCAAAAACAGAAGAACCAGGAATTGAGGTAAAAACAAATCTATTTTATCTTCCAGTGGATGAGAATAATATTGCGTATAAAGCAGCAAAATTATTGATAGATGAATTTCAAATCCCATATGGTGTGTCGATCCAGTTAGAAAAACATATTCCAGTAGCAGCAGGATTAGCGGGTGGAAGTTCTAATGCAGCAGCAGTTCTTGTTGGTATGAACCGTTTGTTCTCGCTTGGCCTTAACCGAGAGGAATTGATGAAAAGAGGCGTTCAATTAGGGGCTGATGTTCCTTATTGCATTATGCGTGGAACTGTTTTGGCAGAGGGAATTGGAGAAATTTTATCACCATTGCCACCATTGCCAAAATGTTACGTATTGATCGCAAAGCCAGGAATTAGCGTATCTACAAAAGTGGTATATGAAAAGCTTGATTCACAAGCGATAGAAGAGCATCCTGATATAGATGGAATCTTAGCAGGATTGGAAGCAGGAGATTTATCAAAAATTTGTGATTCCATGGGAAATGTACTGGAAAAGGTAACGATTGAAGATTATCCAGAAATCGAGCAGATTAAAAATGCCATGAAAGAATCAGGTGCGATCAATGCTATGATGAGTGGAAGTGGTCCAACTGTTTTCGGAATTTTTGCAGAGCGTAGGTTAGCAAAAGCTGCACAAAGAAAATTGCGAGAACAAAATTTGGCAAAACAAATTTACGTGGCAAATGTACACAATACAAGGAGATAATGAACATGGGATCAAAATTTGAAGTAAACATGAATGAATATCTGCCCCTTCGTGATGTTGTGTTTAATACACTTCGCCAAGCAATTTTGCGCGGGGAATTAAAACCAGGGGAACGCTTGATGGAAATCCAACTGGCTAATAAATTGGGCGTAAGCCGTACACCAATTCGTGAGGCGATTCGTAAATTGGAATTAGAGGGACTTGTACTGATGATTCCAAGAAGAGGTGCAGAAGTTGCAGAAATTACTGAAAAGAGCCTTCGAGATGTATTAGAAGTGAGAGGCTCTTTAGAAGAGTTGGCAGTAGAACTTGCTTGCGACAGAATTACAGAGGAAGAAATCGCACAATTAAAAGAAGCAGCGAAAGAATTTGAAGTTGCGTTAAATGGTGGGGATGTAACAGAATTTGCAGAGGCAGATGTAAAGTTTCATGATATTATTTATTTTGCAACAGATAATCAAAGACTTGTGCAGCTTTTATATAACTTGCGTGAGCAAATGTATCGATATCGTGTGGAATATTTGAAGAGAAAAGAAGTGCATCACATTTTATTGGAAGAACATCAGGAAATTATTAGAAGCATTGAAATGAGAGATAAAGAAAGTGCCAAACGAAATATTCGAACACACATTGACAATCAAGTAAAAACAGTAAGCCATACAATTCGTGAAAAAAATTAGGGATATCGTATAAAGTTTTCGTATTTGTCGATACTTTCAATAGAAATTGGAGGTATCATATGAGAGATAGAAAACAAAAATATTGTATGGTGATAGGAATCTTGTTCGCTCTCGTTATCGTAGTCCTATGGTGCGAGAGAGAACAGGAAGTGTATGCGCAACAAGATTTAGCAAAAGAGGTACTTCGTTTTCATGTGTTAGCAAATAGCGACAGTGAGGAAGATCAAAACCTTAAGATGAAAGTGAAGGAAGCAGTGCTTCGCTATATGGAAGAAGAACTTCCAATATCTGACAGCTTGGAAATGACAAAGGATTGGGTACTTTCTCATATAGGAGAAATCGAGGCGATTGCAGAAGAACTTATAAAAAATGAAGGATTTACATATCCTGTTTGTGCCAAAATAATAACATGCAAATTCCCTGAAAAGACATACGGAGATATTACATTTCCAGCAGGCATTTACGAGGCGCTGAGGATAGAAATTGGAGCAGCCAAAGGACAAAATTGGTGGTGTGTATTATATCCTAATTTATGTTTTTTTGATACGGTACATGCAGTTGTTCCGGAAGAAGGGAAAAAGCAATTGGAAGAAGTGCTGGAGGAAGATACGTATGATCGTATTACAGCAACAACACCATTTCATGTGAAATGGTTTTTCTTCAAAAGTTGAAGGAGGACATATGACAAACTTTTTAGTAAGATGTTTTGTGAAAGAATATGAAGAAACAAATAAGATGTCTGTGCGTACTGCTTATGGCATATTGGCAAGTATCGTAGGCATCTTTTGTAATGTGCTTTTATTTCTTGCGAAATTTATCATTGGTTCATGGATGAATAGTATTTCTATTGTAGCAGATGGCTTTAACAATCTGTCTGATGCAGGTTCGTCAGTCATTGGCTTTGCAGCTGTAAAGATGGCAAATAAGCCGGCGGACGAGGAACATCCTTTCGGACATGGCAGAATGGAATATGTGGCTGCATTGGTTGTTTCTTTTCTTGTTATTGAAGTAGGGATTAACTTTTTAAAAGATGCTATTAGCAAAATCCGACAGCCACAAGAATTAAAATTTCATATGATTTCACTCGTTGTATTGATATTATCTATTGGAGTGAAGCTGTGGCTTGGACTATTTAATAAGAAATTAGGACAGAAGATTGATTCAAAAGTGATGCTTGCGACAGCGACAGACGCGATGGGAGATGTGATAACTACATCTGCGACGATTGTGTCCCTCCTAGTATTTCGTTTTATGGAAGTTAATATTGATGGAATCATTGGTGTGGGAGTATCTCTGGTAGTAATGTGGGCTGGAATAGGAATTGCGCGAGACACCATTGAGCCGCTTCTAGGTCAAGCTGTTCCTAAAGATGTACATAAAAAAGTGACTGATTTTGTAGAATCTTATGAGGGAATCTGTGGTACTCATGATCTGATCGTACATAATTATGGACCGGGAAGAAGTATGGCATCGGTACATGCAGAAGTTCCAAATGATGTAGATATTGAAGTGTCACACGAGATCATTGATTGTGTGGAACGAGACGCTTTGAAAGAATTGGGGATTTATTTGGTGATCCATATGGATCCAATTGAAGTTAGCGATCCTCGTAGTGTCATGATAAGAAATCAGGTAGAAAAGGTAGTGGCAGAAATAGATTCCAATGTATCTATTCATGATTTCCGTATGGTAGACGGACAACATCAGATCAATTTGATCTTTGACATGGTAGTTCCATTTTCATACGGGGAAGCGCAGCAGAACCGACTCTGTCAGCAGGTAAGAAAAAGCATGCATGAACAAGATGAGCGTTATCAATGTGTCATCCAAGTGGAAAGTAGTTTCGTGGCGGAGGAGTAACAAATGTACAAGATAGAAAGCAGCATTCGATTTAGTGAATGTGATGCAACAGAAAAAGCAAGACTTAGCAGCATTATTAATTATTTTCAAGATTGTACCAGTGAGGATTCACATAAATTAGGAGCAGGGGCTGAACAGTTACGAAAGAAACATCGTGCATGGGTATTAAATGCGTGGCAGGTGGTAATCAATCGTTTTCCGAAAATTACAGAGGAAATTCAAGTAAATACGTGGGCGAGCGGATTTCAAGGTGTGATCGGACCAAGAAATTTTACAATGCAGACAAAAGAAGGCGAGATGCTTGCTTATGCCAATTCACTTTGGGTATATATTGATACAGAAACAGGACGTCCCGTAAAGATTGATGAAGAAGAAAAAGCATTGTATGATATAGCACCGGCTCTTGAAATGGAGAAGGTTTCCAGAAAAATTAATTGCCCGGAAACAGCGTTAGTGGTTGACACTTTTTCTGTTCGTAAGTATCATATTGATACAAACAATCATGTAAATAATAGCCAGTATGTTCAGATGGCATGCGAAGTGCTTCCAGATACATACTGTGTGAAAAAACTAAGAGTAGAATACAAGAAACCTGCTGTATATGGAGACAAGATTGTACTGAAACAGGCAATTGAAGATGAACGTATTGTAGTGGAATTATGCGATACAGAAGAGAACCTGTACGCAATTGTAGAGTTTATAGGAGAAAGCTAAAGTGATGAGATTAGGAAAAACACAAGTACTTACAGTAGTAAAAAAAGTAGATTTTGGAGTTTATTTAGGAAATGATGAAGAGAGAGTATTGCTTCCTAAAAAACAAGTTCCTGCAGGAATTGAGTTAGGAGATCCAATTGAAGTATTTTTATACAAGGATTCAGATGACCGTTTAATTGCAACAACAAATAAACCAATGTTAGAAGTTGGCGAGATTGCAGTTTTAGAAGTTGCAGACACTGGAAAATTTGGTGCGTTTTTAAGTTGGGGGTTGGAAAAAGACTTATTTCTTCCATTTAAACAACAAACAGCAAAGGTGATGAAAGGGGACAAATGTTTAGTATCGCTTTACATTGACAAGAGTGAACGCCTTTGCGCAACTATGAGAGTATATGAAATGTTAAGCAAAGATTCACCATACCAAAAAGATGATATGGTAGAAGGGATCATTTATGATAGCAGCGAAGAATTTGGTATGTTCGTAGCCGTTGATAACAAATACTCTGCGTTAATTCCTAAAAAAGAAGCATTTGGAAGACTTCGTGTAGGACAAACAGTAAAAGCAAGAGTTACAGCAGTAAAAGCAGATGGAAAGTTAGATTTAAGTGTGCGCGAAAAGATTCCTATGCAGATGGATAAGGATGCAGAAATGATCTTACGTGCAATGGAAAGTTACGGTGGAACACTCCCATTTACAGACAAAGCAGACCCAGAAATGATCAAAAGAGAATTTGGTTTGAGCAAGAATGCATTTAAGCGTGCAGTAGGACGTTTGCTTAAAGAACAAAAGATTGAAATCGGCGAAAAAAGCATTGCAATTCGAAAAAAATAAGATATAATTGTCTTTGATAGCAGAGTTATTTTGAAAGGAGAAAATTTAATATGAAAGTACAAAATATTACAAACATAGAAAAGTTTTTTGAAGTAGTTGACAGCTGTGAAGGAAAAGTAGAATTAGTAACAGGTGAAGGTGATAGATTAAACTTAAAATCAAAACTTTCACAATATGTATCAATGGCGAACATTTTTTCAAATGGTGAAATTCCAGAATTAGAAATTATTGCTTATGAACCAGCTGATACAAAGAAATTAATTGATTTCATGATTAACGGCTAATAGCAAGCGAAAGAGTGCCATTGTAATGGCACTCTTTTTTATCACATAAGAAGTCTTGGGAGAGAAATAATGAGTTTTGCACATTTACACGTCCATACAGAATATAGTTTGTTGGACGGTTCAAATAAAATAAAAGAATATGTTGCACGTGTAAAAGAGTTGGGAATGAACAGTGCAGCCATTACTGATCATGGTGTGATGTATGGTGTGATCGATTTTTATCGTGCAGCAAAAGCGGCTGGGATAAAACCAATCCTCGGATGTGAAGTGTATGTGGCTCCAGGTTCCCGTTTTGATAAGACAGCAGTAGGAAGCGGAGATGATCGTTATTATCACTTGGTATTACTGGCAGAAAACCAAAAAGGATATGAAAATTTAATCAAGATCGTATCAAAAGGATTTGTAGAAGGATATTACTACAAACCACGTGTAGATATGGAACTGTTAGAAAAGTATCATGAAGGTATTATAGCGCTTAGTGCTTGCCTTGCTGGAGAAGTGCAAAGAAATCTCTTAAGAGGTATGTATGAGGAAGCATTGGCAGCAGCAAAGCGTTATGAAGGCATTTTTGGAAAAGATAATTTTTTCTTAGAATTGCAAGATCATGGTATGCAGGAACAGGCAACAGTAAATCCACAGTTACTACGATTGTCTCAAGAGACCGGGATTGAGCTTGTTGCAACAAACGATGTTCATTATACGTATGCAGAAGATGAGAAGCCACATGATATTTTGCTTTGCATTCAGACAGGGAAAAAACTGGATGATGAAAACCGTATGCGTTATGAAGGCGGCCAATATTTTGTAAAATCAGAAGAAGAGATGCGTGCTTTATTCCCATACGCATTGGATGCAATTGAAAATACACAGAAGATTGCAGATCGCTGTCATGTAGAGATTGAATTTGGCGTAACAAAATTGCCGAAGTATGATGTTCCACAAGAATATACATCTTGGGAATATTTAAATAAATTATGTTTTGAAGGTTTGGAACTGCATTACGGTGTGAGAACAGGCGAATTGGCAGACCGGTTAAACTATGAATTAAATGTTATTAAAACAATGGGGTATGTAGATTATTTCCTGATTGTTTGGGATTTTATCAAATATGCGAGAGACCATGGAATCATGGTAGGACCAGGACGTGGTTCTGCAGCAGGAAGTATCGTTTCTTATTGTTTGGGAATCACGAATATCGATCCAATCAAGTACCAGCTGCTCTTTGAACGTTTTCTTAATCCGGAGCGTGTATCCATGCCCGATATTGATATTGACTTCTGTTT
>CAYTRJ010000005.1:0-7333 GCA_964440185.1 uncultured Faecalimonas sp.
ATCTTTTCAATTTCTTTTTGATCTTTCAACACAAATTCTTCTTTAAAATGAAATGATTGATTATCTTTATTATCACTCATTTCATTTTGAAGACTTGAATTTATATTATATTCATCATAATTATTTTCCATCAACTTCCAAGCAACTATGCACATCAAACATATAAATACTATTATGATAATAATTTTTATTTTTTTCATTTTTTACCCCAAAGAAATATTTTGCCCTACTATAAAAGTAACACCTAATGGCTTGTCCCATGTTCCATAACCTATTTTACTGTCATTAAGCAAACCATTCTTCCATACTTCATATCTGTATGTTGTTTCCCAAACATATGCTTTCACATTTTTCTTGCATCCTGTTTTTACTTCTATATTTTGCGAATCAGAAACAGTTATAGAACTGCTCATATTAACCCCATATGTAGTTCCTATTATACCTTTAAGTTCCGAAAAACCGCCTTCTATTTGAGAAATATTAGCAAAATCACATCCTAAACTCACGGTTTGTGATACTGTCATTGTTCCTCCTGGCGCAACATACCATGAATCACGCAGTAAAGCTCCAGCCCCATTAAAAGAACCGATTTTTTTAATATAGTATTTTGAACTTGATGCTCTTGAATTTACATTTATTTCATTTGTATTTTCCCATGCTTTCTCAAAAGGTACATAAATAATTTTTTCAACAGATTCTGCATCTCCTAAGTTATATGTGTCCATAATATTTTTGATTGAAACCACATCATCGATTACTACTGTTTCTTTTGCTTGTTCCAAAACTAAAATTTCATCCTCATTTAGTTGAGATGTTTTTGCATCTGCCGTAATTGTATTATTAAATATAACTAAACTCACTAGCATTAATATCAATAAAATACTACACATAATTTTTCTTGTCTTATTCTTCTTCATATTAAACCTCCTCACATTTCCTTATTGTTGAAACATCTTTGTCTCATGTTTATAGTAATATCTAAACCAATTTGATATTGTACTTACAGATGCAGAATGCAAAAGTTTTGCGCTTTCTGCACCACCTCCATTGCTCACTGTTGTTGTACCATTATTGTAAAAATCTCCGTTAATCATATATTCAATTTGATAAGCACTTCGTAACCACATTTCTAATTCGCCAGAAAATTGTTTACTTATCCCAAAGATACTCCATTTGTTTCCATGTAGGATTGAATGATTTCTTCCCGTTTCATACGTTCACTTATAGCAATTCCAGCACTGTTATCATTGACTTCTCGCAAATCAATACAAATATCTTATTTAAATATGTTTTATTCGGCCCATCGGACTCACCCTTTCTCTTTGTATTTTTATTTGATATAATACCGGTTGTTACACCCAGATATTTAACTTTAATACGTTTTACTTACTGTAACTGTGGGTTGTGTGATTCCTTTCACAACTGCACTTACTGTTAATTTGTAAGTATATCCCTTGGTTACTGTATCCGATGTTGTATCTGGCACAACTCTTGCGCTGATTCCGTTAGCATTATTACGTTTAATAATACTAGTAAAGTAATAAGTACTGCCCATTTGTTTCTTCATATGCCTTCCTCTGAATATTGAAGATATAACTGTAAAAAATCATACATGCAGATACTTATGTAAAAATATACTTAGAAACCAAACCAAAAGAGCAGATTTGTCCCTGCTATGGAATTGTAACAAAACGAATTCTTGATATTCTTTTCAGCAGCGATAGTTTTCTGATTATTTTTTTATTTTTGTTTTATTTTCTAATAACATTATATGCTGCCATAATTCTATTGTCAATATATTTTGTTAATTCTAATATTTATTTTATTAAAATTATAAATATAGCCTCTACCTCTTACGCCTCCTCTGCCTTATAATTGATGTAAGCTCTTACACTAGAATATTTCAGTGTTTCTGAACTTGAATATATCTACACAATATAATATTGGACTCACCCTTTCTTTTCCTCTATAACGAAAAAGAACTTCTATTTTGGACACTTTCTTTAAAAATTTTCCAAAATAAAAGTTCTTATTTTTTTTATACTTCAATACTAACCGCTAAATCAATAAATTCTTGTTCTGTAAAAAATTCGCCACTATCCGATTCGATTCCAGATTTCCTCTTCTCTCTTATGGCAAGTAAATAGTAAAATCTGCTTATCTTGTTTTTTCAACCAGCGAAGCGTATGTTCTAGACGTACATCATCATAATACACAAAGGTATCATCTAAAATGATTGGATAACTTTCCTCATGTAACAGCTCACTCGCTGCCATACGAAGCGCAAAATAAATCTGCTCAATTGTTCCTCGGCTTACCTGCTCCAAGGAAATTTTACGTTCTCCTGTGTATAATTGCATCTTCAGCTTTTCATCAATCAGAAGCATGTTATATTTCCCATTTGTGATTTCTGATAAAATCTCCGAAGCTCTCTTATTCAAGACGAGACTTAATTCCTTATGCACACCTTTTGACAACTCTATCAAACGTAATTCTGCTAATTCCAATGCCTTTTTCTTATCATCTTGACGCTTATATGCATCTCCCATTTCGTCCAGTTCTTCTAACTGTTCTTGAATGTTCCCATATAAAATCTGTTTTTCTTTCAATTCACCTTGCAAACGTTCCTTTTTCCAGTGCAATTTATTCAAGGAATCATCCACTTCTTTTAGAATCTCTTCCTGTGGCGGCTTCTTACCGTCTTTCATACGATTCCAAATAAAAAGACCTTCTCCTAATGCAAGCACGATTGTAATTAGATAATTCCAAGGGTTTGGAAACGCAACAAAGGAAATGACCAGAACTATCAACATTCCTGCTACGATGCCTGGATGGATTCTCCATCGTTTTGTTGGTAAACTTTCCTGCTGCTCTCTGGATTCTTTTTGTACTTCAATTTGCTTTTCTACTTCTTCAATCTCTTCTTCTAATTTATGGATGTCTCTCCACACATACGCTGTCTCCTGTTCCATTGCAGAACGTTTCTTTTGCTTTTCAGCAAGCGCTGTGCGAATTTCTTTTTCCACTTCTTTTCGTTTCTTCGCAAGTAACTGCAACGCACCATCTAAGTCAATATCACTATTTCCTGTGGCATAATAATTGGTTGCAAAATTTTGAAGTTCCGCCGCAAGACTTTGATTCGTCTCCACTTTCATCTGTGCCACAGAAACCGTATTATCATAATTAGACGCAGTAAGTCCTCCTAAGATCATTTCCAAGTCGCCATGCTCTAAAGAAAATTCTTCTCCGTCATCTTCGCAGATCAATCTGGTGCTTTTATTGTATTTATCAAATGTACGTTCCAGTAAAAACTGTTTTCCACCACTCTCAAATCGCAATGTACCTGCGTAATAATTGGGATTTTCCCAAGGTTCATAAATGCTGAAGGTATCATTTACAGAGGCTCGTCCTCGCCCACGTTCCATGCCAAACAGCATACTTTTTATAAAGGTATGAATCGTTGTTTTTCCAGTCTCATTTTCTCCGTAAAATAGATTCATCCCCTCGTTCAAAACAATTTTTTTGTCTGTGAACTTCCCGAAATGTTTTAAATGAAGTTCCCTTATCCTCATATCTAGCTCCTCTTTGTTTCAAGCAATGCCTGCACTCCCTCATACAATGCTTGATACTCTATACTTCCTTCTTCGCTTTCTTTTAAACTTTCAATATAGCGTCCTAATAAATTTCCTTGATTTTTTGCAAGCAAACTTTCAAAGTTGTAGCAAGGCTGTGTCTCATCCAACACTTCCACAACATTTCCAAACGCTTTCAACCCTTCCAAATCAAACTGAATATCAGGATCACGATATCCGGTTAATATAAATTTAAAAATATTTTCAATGCCATATTCGCGAATCACATCTCGCACCTTTTCCTTCAAAGCGCCACCTGTCAAACTTTCGTTGACTACAATGCGTATATGAAAATATTCTCGCTTTGCAATTGGGACAAAAGTAGTCTTTACACCATGTTCTGTGATTTCCCCTCTCACATATCCATGTTTTCCTACATCATTTCGATCAATTGGCTCCAATGCCCCCGCATAAATAACTTGATTTTCTACAAGTACCTGTGGTTTGTGTATATGACCTAAGGCTACATAATCATACCCTAACTGCTGCATCTCTTCTTTCTTAAACGGGATATGTTTTTCATCCCCTCCATGAGCCAATAAGATCTCATAGCGAGCTTTATTTGGTGCATACATCCGTTTATATAGATTTTCTCGAATCTCCTTCTGATGATAACTGAATCCATATACATTTGTTTTAATAGACTTCAGCTCTACACATCCCATATGTCCGTTTAATAAAGGATATACATTTTCTCCCCATTGAAATGTGTGGTAATAAGAATCCGGCTTCAAATAATCATGATTTCCTGCAATCAATACCACTTTCGTTCTGCTTAATTTTGAAAACAAATAATTTAACTCCTTCAATTCCCGGAGCAACGGCTGTCTGTGGAACAAATCGCCTGCAATCAAAAGCAGATCGATCTCTTCCCACTCACAAATATTTAAAATACCTTCCAAAGCCTCCCAGAGTTCTTTTCCCCTATTTCCATCTGGTTCGGCCCCTAGATGTACATCTGCTATGTGAATAAATTTCATTTTTCTCCCCCATTTGTTTATCTGGTAACACTACGATAAAGTGTGTTTCCTTTTCATCACTTTCCGCACGAATATTTCCTCCATGAAGCTCTACGATTCGTTTTGCGATCGCAAGACCAAGTCCTGTTCCACCTGTCTCACTGCTTCTCGCTTCATCCAGACGATAGAATTTCTCAAAAATTGTCTCTAATTTCTCTTTTGGAATCTGTTGACCACAATTTGAAAAGATGATCTCACATCCCATTTCTGTACGACGGGCTTCGATACGAATCATGGTATCTGCATAACAATAAGACACTGCATTTCTTAAAATATTATCAAATACACGTGCCAACTTGTCCGCATCGCCTTCCACCATTATATCATCTTCCGTCTCTACTTTACAGGACAGGTTCTTCTGTTGAAACACGCCGTAAAATTCATCTGCAACTTGCTCCAACATCATGCTAAGATTGATCTCTGTCTTTTCTAATACCATATCTTGTAAATTAAACTTTGTAATATCAAAAAATTCATTGATCAGCTCGCCCAAACGATTGGATTTTTCCAGTGCAACATGAATATAGCGTTCTCGTTCCTCCGCAGGCATATCTTTGTAATCATCCAGCATCGTCAAATAAGCAACAATGGATGTAAGCGGTGTTTTCAGGTCATGTGCCAAATACACTACCAGATCGTTTTTCTTTTTTTCTGCCAGCTGTGTTGCAATCTTTTGTTTCTGCAACGTCTCCTTAATATCCTTCAATCGACCTTCAATCGGTTTCAGTTCGGAAATCATTTCGATAGATTCCTGTGAATCCGATGCAATATTATTGATTCCATCTTCAATCTGTCGTAAATATTTTTCCATACTCGACAACGCTACGTAAAAGAAAACAGAAAACAAGAATAAGAATCCTAATATCAAAAAGAATGTCTTATTATTTCCAATAACCTTCCAATACCAAGCTCTTGCTGCATCCTCCTGCATATGAATGGAAGTCAAAAACTTTACAAGCCCATTGGACGAATCATCTAAGAAATATTCTTCAATAAACATCCCAACAAGCAAAGTCAAGGCTGTTACAAATACCGTCTGCAACAAGATACTTAATTTCAGTTTGCGATAATTATTCTTCAACTTTATAACCTACTCCCCAGACTGTCTTGATAAAGTCACATTTTCCTGTAGGACCACTCATCTTTTCACGAAGATGTCTTATGTGGACCATAACCGTATTGTTGCTGTTTTTGTAATATTCTTCTTTCCAAACCTTAGAAAATAATTCTTCTGAGCTGATCACTTTTCCACGATTTTCGCAAAGAAGCCATAAGATTTCAAATTCAATTGGTGTCAGCGTAATATTTCGTTCATTGTAAATACATTCATGGGAAGCACGATTTAATACAAGCCCTGCAAAGTCAATTACTTCTCCGCTATTTTTTGCATTGTCATTATATTTTGTATAACGACGGATCTGTGCTTTTACTCTGGCTACTAATTCCAACGGATTAAATGGCTTTGGAATATAATCATCTGCCCCTAATGTTAAACCTGTAATACGATCTGTCGCATCAATCTTTGCTGTCAGCATAATCACAGGAAACGTGTATTTTTCGCGGATCCTTCTTAATATTTCGAATCCATCAATGTCTGGAAGCATTACATCTAAAATTGCCAAGTCAATTGTATTTCTATGGAGACACTGCAACGCTTCTTCTCCTGTATAGCATTTAAAAACCTTATATTCATCACTTTGCAGATACAATCCAATAATATCTGCTATTTCTCGTTCATCATCTACTACTAAAATGTTCATGTATGTTCCCTTTCTTAAGAAAAAATTAGGAATTAAAAAGACGCGAGAAACTTTCGTTTCCCACGCCCCTATCATCCTATAATTCGCAGTTATTTACAGTTCTTGGGAATGGAATAACATCTCTGATATTTGACATTCCTGTTAAGTACATAACGCAACGTTCGAATCCAAGTCCGAAACCTGCATGTCTTGTAGAACCATATTTTCTAAGATCTAAGTAGAATCCATAATCTTCTGGATTTAAGTTCATTTCTTTCATACGAGCTAATAATTTATCGTAATCATCTTCTCTTTGGCTTCCTCCGATGATTTCCCCAATTCCTGGAACCAAACAGTCAACCGCTGCAACTGTCTTGTTATCATCGTTCATCTTCATATAGAATGCTTTGATATCCTTTGGATAATCTGTTACAAATACAGGACGTTTGTATACTTCTTCTGTTAAATAACGTTCATGTTCTGTTTGTAAATCTGCACCCCAAGATACTTTGAAGTCAAAGTTATCATTGTTCTTTTCTAAGATTTCGATTGCTTCAGTGTATGTTACGCGAGCAAATTCATTGCTTACAACATTGTGAAGACGATCTAATAAACCTTTGTCAATAAATGAATTGAAGAAGTTCATTTCTTCTGGTGCATTTTCTAACACATAATTGATAACATATTTTAACATTGCTTCTGCTAGCATCATGTTATCATCTAAATCAGCAAATGCAATTTCTGGTTCGATCATCCAGAATTCTGCTGCATGACGAGTTGTGTTTGAATTTTCTGCACGGAATGTTGGTCCAAATGTATAAATGTTACGGAAAGCTTGTGCATAAGTTTCCCCATTTAATTGACCTGATACCGTAAGACTTGTTTCTTTATTGAAAAAGTCTTGTGAGTAATCTACTGTTCCATCTTCATTCATTGGAAGATT
>CAYTRJ010000005.1:7343-46413 GCA_964440185.1 uncultured Faecalimonas sp.
TTTCCATATCTAGTGTTGTTACGCGGAACATTTCACCAGCACCTTCACAGTCACTACCTGTGATAAGTGGTGTATTCACATATACAAATCCTCTTTCTTGGAAAAATTTGTGGATTGCGTATGCTGCTAAAGAACGAATACGGAATACAGCTTGGAACGTATTTGTTCTTGGACGTAAATGTGAAATCGTTCTTAAATATTCTAAGCTGTGACGTTTCTTTTGAAGTGGATAGTCTGGAGTTGATGCTCCTTCTACTGCTACTTCTGTTGCTTGAATTTCAAATGGTTGTTTTGCATTAGGTGTTGCAACTAATGTACCTTTTACGATAATTGCTGCACCTACATTTAATTTTGAAACTTCTGCAAAGTTGTCCATTGTATCATGGTACACTACTTGTAATGTTTCAAAAAATGATCCGTCATTTACTACGATAAAACCGAATGTCTTCGAGTCACGAATACTACGTACCCATCCTCCTACTGTTACTTCTTTATCTAAGTATTGTTCACGGTTTTTGTATAACTCTCTTACTGTTACTAATTCCATGTTTCCAAACTCCTTTTATCTTATCATTCCCTTAGTATACCCCATTTTTCCCTTTATCGCAATGACGAATCGACGGAATTAGCATACAACTTAATGCTGCGACTGTTACAATTACGCCACCAACGAGAAACCAGTTCTCTTCTCCGAAATAATCTGCAAAATATAACGGACTGAATTTTCCATTCAGTCCGTTGTAATACCATTTTTATAAATACAAACTTAGCAAGTAGTCTTTTAAATTTCCCCATGCTTCCATTCCTTCTTCTGTTGTTGTAAAAAATTCATTTTCTTTTACTTCACTATACGGAACATATGTATTTTCTTCATTTACAGGATAGATAACATTTTCAAACTCTTCATAACAGAACATAGGTACAATTGGAGTCTCATCATATATACTATATACAGGAATAGATTCATCCCAAGTGTCTATTTTCTCAGATAAAAAAACTAAATAATCATAATCCTGTCTTGGAAGATTCACAAAGCCAAGTTCAGCCGCAGATAGTTCTTCTTCCATAATAATTTTCAAATCTGCTGATATATAGAACTCATCTCCAACTTCTATATCTTCTCCTGCATATACTTTCTGAACACATATCTTTTGACGACTTGTTCCAAAAAGATATTCTACCTCATCAAGAAAACGAACCTTTAATATAATTGAAAGATTGGGTAATGTTTTTTTCATATTTTTGCAAACTTCTATAGCAATATCACCTGGAATCTCCGCAACCTGCAGTTTATCCATGTAATTGTCTTCCTGTATGATATTCGTATAAGTTCGACGTTTCACAATGCCGAAAACTCCTGCAGCTATAATAAGTAACATTGTGAGTATGATTAAAATACTCTTTTTCATGTTTTATTCACCTCGCTACAAATGATTTTTCCATTATCAATTTTATAAATATAATCTGAAAGAATTCGAATATCTTCTTGATTATGACTAGCAAGTAATATGACTGCTCCTCGCTTTTTTTCTTCCAGAATAAGGCGGCGAAATTCATTCACCCCTATTTCGTCTAGAGAATTTGTCGGTTCATCCAACATGATTACATCCGGCTTTTCCATAACAGCTTGTGCAATAGCTAAGCGTTGTTTCATCCCAAGGGAATACTTTTGATATTTTCTACGATCATTTGGATCAAGCCCTACTCTTTTCAACGTGTTGCATATTTCTTCATCCCCTATCTTACCATTTATATTTGCAAGATATCTTAGATTATCCATGCCTGTCATATCTGAATACAGTCTCACATTTTCTAATAAAATTCCAAGACTAGGAAGAACAGAAAAATCACGACGTAATACTTTTCCATTCCATGTAATAGTCCCAGATGTCACTGACATTAATCCAGATAGTGCTCGGAAAAGCATGGTCTTTCCAGATCCATTTGATCCAACAAATCCATAAACACATCCACTATGCATTTCCAGATTTATATCAGAAAGGATTATTTTCCCTCCAATTGTTTTATTCACATGCTCCGCTCTTAATTCCATTCTATTCACCTTCCCCATCCACATCTAACTGCAAAAAATCATGTCGACAAACGATATGCATACCTGTTATAACTACCAAAACACTGAATCCGAACAACATAATTATTGTATTCTTAAAATAAAGCCCTTCATAAGGTGAAGCTAATAAATGCTTATATTTGTCGGCCTCTCCTGTATGCCATCCCACAACTAAATGAGCCATTGGATTTATATTTAGAAATATCTTAATAAAATTCAAATTGGTTTCAAAAATCTGTATTAATTCCAATAATGCTGTCAAAATAAGTTGTGTTCCCCCTATCCATATAAAAGCATTATTACTTCCATACTTAATGCAAAAAATGTTTATTAGCAATGTAATTGAAAACACCCACATCGTATAAACCAAAACATGAAACACTAGCAAAAATATTCCCATTCGATCTATTTGTATCGAATAGCGGAAATATGTTACTATCACAGCGCTAAATATCTTTACTATCTGATACAAGAAAGCCGCCACCATGATTTCCAGTATTTCTTTTATATACCACTGAGTTCGATGAGATGTACGTGAAAAAACACAAACACTAGCCGTACAAAAGTGACGATATAATTCTATTCCCATATAGATTTCAAAAATATAATCTAGCAACATTCTCATTGTAAAGGAAATCAAATCCTTAAACACTGGCATAAGTGGAAATTCTCCCATCGAACCACTTAATTGTAATACAGTTTCAGAAAGTAGGATATTTCCGTTATATGGATTAATAAACATAAATGCAAGAACAAGTCCTCCAAAAATGCCAACAAACAATATTTGAAAAATCCGACTCTTTACTGTACGCAATCTTTTTTCCCCCCTAAATATGTTCCTACTAAAGTCAAAACTGTAAGAATTATAATGAACAGAATATAATAAATCATATTTTTAGGTTCATCGTTAAACAATGTAAAATAATTATACCATGCTAAACGAAATTTAATTTTTCGCTCGAATAAAAACGTAGATATAATTTCTGTTCCATTTAACAGAAACATCACTGGAAAAAACAAGAAAATTCGATATCGAAATCTCCATACAAATATAATTGCTACTGTAAATGCTGCAAGAAGTCCTGAAAAAATTCCAAAAAATCCTATTTTCATCACTGTGTATAGATATGGTGATAATAAATAAAGTTTGCTAAACAGATAATTATCCACACTTTCCTTATACATCAAATCATAATAACTCCAATTGCTCAAATCACCTTGTGCATGAATAGGAAACGCCAAACAGTTCAATCCCATCTCGATCAAAAATGGTAACACAAAAACGATAAATGTCACAATAAATGCTGCAAATACTTTACTGAAATGATATGTCATATTTCCTATATGTGCTTTCAAAATCACATGTTCTCCAGTCTGCTGTTCTTTTGCTACTGAAAACACAGCTGGACATATAACTAATAATGGATATAATTGTAAAAATCCTAATAATAAATCTCCACCTACAATGCTTCTATTCCAGCTTAACAAAAGCAATTTCATTGGATGATACATCGAAACTATATCTGTCCCTTGAAACATCAAAACATTCGAAACATAATTTGCTAAAACCATTGCAAGAAGAATATAAAACACAATCACGCAGCTCTTCCTTTGCAACATAAATTTGATCTGTGAAACAGTTGCTTTAAAAAACATTTCAATCCCTCCTAGAGCAGAACACAAAATAAAACTGCAAAAGCCTTCTATTTCTACTTGGTAGAATTATATCATATCTTATACATACTATACATACACAAATATTTAATCAATCATTTTTCGACATATATCGATATAATGGTAGTATTTTATTTTTTGTAACATACAAATCTTGACCTGTTGCAATCCTCTCTTTTTCTCTACAACACAAGAAGCGGCTTGATTTTTACCACATTGATTATTCTTCACTTCTATGCTAAAATTCTATCAAATTAGTAAACTTGAAGGAGGAAGTTATTTTGGCTTCGACAATTCGTGATGTTGCTGCTCGTGCTGGACTTTCCGTAGGCACTGTTTCTAAATATATCAATGGAAAAACGGTGAAAGAAACTACTCGCTTAGCTATAGAAGAAGCAATTAAAGAACTAGATTTTCATCCAAATAATATTGCAAAAGGATTACGTAATGCAAAATCCTTTTCAGTTGCTATCTTATTACCAATGCTAGACTCTACATTCTGTACTTCCATGATTTCATCTATAGAGTCAACACTACTTCCCTTAGGATACAGCGTCATAGTCTGTGAGTGTCACAATAATGCAGAAATGGAATTGCGAAAAACACAGTATCTTATAGATCGTATGGTTGATGGTATTGTATTAATTCCATACTCTTTAGATGGTAAGCAGATTGAAATGATTCAAAAAAATAATATCCCTTTAATCGTTTTGGATCAGGAAATTCAAAATCACGAAACGGACTGTATTGTCCTAGATAATGAAATGGCAGGGTATCAGTCAACCCATCATTTAGTTGAATTAGGTCATAAAGATATTGCCATTATAACTGGAAATTACAATCACTACACTACTGTAGGTCGTTTAAAAGGATATCGAAAAGCAATGTCAGAAGCAGGTTTAACCCCTCCTGACGAATATATACAATGTGGAGATTATAGTATTGACGGTGGTTATGAAGCAATGTTACGTTTATGCAAAATCAAAAAAAGACCAACAGCCATATTCATTAGTAATTATGATATGACCATTGGTGCTTATCTTGCAATTAACTATTTGAACTTAAAAATTCCAGATGACATTTCTGTCATCGGTTTTGACAATTTCCCACTTGCTAATGTAGTTAACCCACCTCTTTCTTTTGCAGAACAACCAACTAATATTATGGGAACGGAAGCAGGAAAACTACTTTATAGACGAATTTGCGGCGATTATTCTGATTATCCAAAAACAGTCATGCATAAGCCGACAATGCACTACAAAGAAAGTATTCGTCAATTAATTTAAATCAATCCATTCACAGGAGCACAGATTTACAATTTGTCGCTCCTTATTTTTTAAGAACAACGGATTTGATAACTTTTTATTTTTATAACATATGTACACCGATTGATCAATTGGACTCCATAATGAAACACTGATCGGTTCTTTATCTTTCCAAACAATGTCTACTTCAATTCCCCCAACAGCTAAAAGTCCTGTAATTTTTCCTTTTTCCCAGCTATCAGGTAATGCTGGAAGAATCGAAATTTTTCCTTTTTCACTTTCTAACAACATTGCAGCAACACCACTTGCACTTCCAAAATTACCATCAATCTGAAATACTTCTGCTTCTCCTTCTGTCTCTCCCAATGGTGGATGCAAATCAAATAAATTATTGTATACAGAATGTCTTAATAATTCCTCATAGTAATAATTTGCTTTTTTACCATCACCTAATCGTGCCCATAAGTTAATCAGCCAAGCACAGCTCCAACCAATTTGCTGTTTGTAATTTTCTACTTTTTCTTCTATAAATTTCTGACACGCATCAACTAATGCAGTATCTGTTTTCTTAATAGAATGCCCTGGATGAAAGCCAAATACAGGAGAAAAATGTCTATGTCCTAAATCAGCTTCTTTATAATCTTTAATCCACTCTTGAATTTTTCCAGTTTTTCCAATTTGATAATCTGGTAATTTTTTTCCATAATCATGGATTTTATTGATTAGTTCATCCTCGATTTGCAGAACTTGACATGCCTCTAAATAATTTGCAAATATTTCTTTTATAATTGCCAAATCCATTGTAGACATGTAACTCACACCACAGATTCTTCCTGCTTCATCTACAAATGTATTTTCTGGAGAAGTAGATGGTGCTGTATAATATCGTCCATCTTCTCTCAATTGTAACCAGTCTAAACAAAAGAGGATTGACCCTCTCATTGCTGGGTAGATTTTTTCTTTTAAGGATTTCACATCTCCTGAATATTTATAATATTCATAGGTCTGTGAACACAGCCAAACACCGCCCATCGGCCAATATGCATATTTAGGTTCGCCTGTAACTGGTCCTGTCTGCCTCCATATATCTACATTATGATTAGCCGTCCATCCAGAACAATGATATTGTTTCTCTGCAGTTTCTTTTCCTGCCTGACTCAATTCATCAACAAGATCAATAAACGGATGAAAACTATCTAATAGATTACATGGTCCATTCAGCCAATAGTTCATTTCTGTATTAATATTTGTTGTCCAATTACTACTCCAGACAGGTCTTATACTTTCACTCCATATTCCCTGTAAGTTGGCTGGTTGCGTTCCCTTTCTCGAACTAGCAATCATAAGATATCGATTATAATGAAAGAACAAACAAGATAATCCTAAATCTTTCTTTCCATTTTGAAATTGCTTTAAACGTTCATCTGTAGGTAAATCATTTTTATCTGAATCCAATTCTAAAGAAACATTCTTATATACTGATTGATAATCTTCAATATGTTCTTTTTCGATTCTTTCATATGGTTTTTGTATTAAATTTGATAATTGTTCACGACAATTTTTTTCACAAATTTTCGCATTTGTCACAACCTTTTGATCATATCCTTGATATCCATCATTTGCAGTTAGATAAATTTCTATTTTTTCTGCATCATGAATTTCTAAATGATCTGCTTGCGCAATAATCTTTCCTCCAGTATTAACGGCTTGTAAATAACAACAAAACGCCATTCCTGGATTATTATCATCATATAAAATAGGAGTATCAGAAACTACATAATTAGGTTGCACATTTGATGGTGCATTCCCACTGATCAATAGCTCATTATTATTTTTTGTCTTTACAACATGTCTTATTTTACTATTCAAACCAATTGTCATATTTAGTTTATTTAATCCGATTGTTGTAATTTGAACCACTAATGCTTTTGCAGGATTGGAAAGAAACATTTTTGTCTTATATAATGTACCATTATTTTTAAACTCTGTTGTCAACACTGCTTTTTCCAAATCAAGTGTTCGTAAATATTCTTCAGCTTTGTCAACACCTTGAAATGTATAATTAAGTGTTCCTAACGGCATATAAGATTCATTATAAAATCCCAACATATTCTCTTTTATATATTGTTCCGCTTCCCAATATTTTTCTTCAAAAAGCAGCTTTCTTGCATTATTAAGTGTATCTGTACTAATTTCTCTTTCTTCTCGATGTCCTGTTCCTGACCATAACGTATCTAAATTTAATGATATCTTTTCTTCTGGCACACCTCCATAAACCATAGCCCCAAGACTTCCATTTCCCAATGGTAATGCTTCTGTAAATGATTTTGCTGGTGAAATATACTTTAATGTTTTATTCATAGAATTAAACCTTTCATATTTACTCTTTTACTGCACCGGAAGTAATTCCATTAACAATAAATTTTTGTGCAAAAGTAAAAATTAATATACTTGGTATAGATATCAATACTAAAGCAGCATTATATCTTCCTAAATTTTGTGGAGTCATTCCATAAGCTCCTTTAAATGCATTTACTGCAACTGTAGTCGTATATGACTTATCTTTTGTAAGGAACATTAATGGGAAGAGAAAATCCTGAAATGACCACATAACTTGCAATACTGCAAGATTAATAATTGCCGGTTTTGCTAATGGCAAATAAATGCTAAAAAAGCATCTTGATATCGATGCACCATCTACGTTAGCAGATTCCATCAATTCTGTTGGCAGTCCATCAAAAAAGTTTTTCATCATAAGCACTCCAAACGGAATCGTGATCAAACATTCCGAAAGAATAATTGCTAAATGTGTATTGTATAAATGTGCTGTCTTAAAAATATAAAATAATGGAATAATTAATATTGGTCCCGAAATAGCAAGACACATTAACACAAAATTATATATGATCTTCTTTCCTACAAATTCAATTTTTGAAAATGCAAATCCTGAAAACGAACAAATTAAAACCAATAAAGCAGATGCACATACTGCATTGATGATAGAATTGACAAAATACTGATAAAATGGCACTCCATTCACTTCATTTGTAATAACGTACCAATAATTTTGTATTCCATGTACTTTCAAAGAATCTTTCAGCAAAGAATATGTAGGAATACACCATAAACCTAACATAATTATAAGGAACGCTTTCATAACCCTTCTATTTGCTTTGGAAATTGCAAATAAATCTTGTTCATATTCTTTTTCTTTTTTTACTTTCATATTCTGCACCTACCCATCCTTTGCTGTTAACTTCAATTGAATAAATGAAATAATAAATGCAACAATCAAAATAATAATGGAAGCAGCACACACAAGACCTATATTTGATCCTGCTGATCTTGTTGCTCTGTAAATATATGTACCAACAATTTCAGTGCTTCCTCCTGGTCCCCCATCTGTCATCAAATACACACGTTCCATTTCTCGGAATCCACCTAAAAGCATAGAAAGAATAATTGTTTTATGTGTATTTTTTAGAACCGGAAAAATAATTAACAACAATTGATCTTTCATCCCAGCACCATCAATTGTTGCTGCTTCCAAAATACTTCTACTGATTGTTGTTAAATCTGCTGTGTAATACATAATCGGAATGCCTATCATGAATATAGAAACGGAACATACTGCCCATATTGCAAGTTTAGGATCTGCAAGCCATCTCTGTGCAAGTGCGCCAAGTCCTACTGCTCTTAAAATTTGGTTGACTATACCATTTTTATATTCAAGCATTGATCCAAAGACAGTTGCCATTAACGCAATTGGTAACATAGATGGAATAAAAAATAAAGTATGGAAAAAACGCTTTCCTTTTATTTTAAAATTTAGAATAATAGCAATAATAAATCCCAATGTCAAACCACAAAAAATATTCGCAGTCGATAAAATAAATGTATTAAGAAGTGATTTCCAAAAGCTCTTATCTTTAAAGATTGTTTGATAATTCAATAATCCTGTAAATTCAGATCTACGAAATGTAATGGTTACATCTCTGAAACTATTCGTAATTAGAAAATAAAAACTGTAACCTAACAGTCCTATAAAAATAACTATTAGCGGAAGCAGAAATAAATATCCTTCCTTGTTATTTCTTTTATTTGCCTTCAATTTTGTTTTTTTATCTGCCATGTTAAATCCTCAATTCTGTATAAAAAGGGACTTCTAACTGCCTCACTTTTGTTTCATACCAGTTGTGCAGCTAGAAGTCTCCTTTATGCTTTCATTAGATTCTTAAATTTCCCTGCTATAATTAATACTTACCACTTGTCCATTCTTTCTGCAGATCTTTTAATACATCCTCTGTTGATGCAGAACCATTCAATACGCTCTGTACTGCTGCACCTTCGATATCAGAATAACCAGATACATTATTTCTGTCAGCTGTTGCTGTGTTAATCAATTCTACAACTTTATCCCATCCGTTTTTAGATTCTTCTGTATCAAACAACGATTCGTCTACTGCAAAATCTTTTTTTGCAGATGTTCCTGTAAGTTGTTTTCCAAAAATATCAGCTCCTTCACCTAATGTAAGGTATGCTACAAACTTGGCAGCAGCTTCTTTCTTTTCTGAATAATCAACAATACCGATACCAGAATCAATATAAGAACGAACTGTAAGTTGTCCGCCATCTTCTGCTACTGGAAGTGCCATAGCACCAACATTTTCAAGTGAAATACCATTTCCTTCTCTTAATGTCTTAGATAATAAAGGTGCTTCCCATGATCCCATATAATAAATGAGAGCATCTCCGTTTGTAAATTCTTCTGTTGCACTTGCATAATCCAAATCGAGTACATCGGCAGAAAAGATTCCTTCGTCAAAGTATTTTTTCAATCCATTGATAGCTTGTTTAAATTCATCACTATCAACAGATGCTCCTTCGTATCTCCATTGATTATAATAATCACCTTGTTGTCCGAGCACTGTTAACATCATTTCATCTACTACCCAAGAATCTTTTCCTGCAAATACGCTTACATATTTATCAGGATATTTTGCTTTGAATGCCTCTGCTACTGCTTTGTATTCTTCGAATGTTTCTGGAACTTCTGCACCAATATCTTCTAAAAGAGCTGCATTATAAAATCCAACCATTGAACCTGAATTTGTGAGCACTAACATTTTTGTATCTCCACTTGTAAGCTGATTTCCTTGTTCAAGGCATTTTTCAGAATACAAATCTTTCCAATCTTCCCCTGCTGCTTCTGGCATTAATTCATCCAAATTTGCAAGATAATCTTGAACCTCTTCAGCAAATGCAGATGGTTGAACTCCTATTACATCAATATCTTCTTCTGTACTCAATGCCAATGGCACTTTTTCTTGAAAAGCTTTACTTTCCATTACTGTCATATTAATCTTAATATTTGGATTTTCTTTTTCAAATGCTTCAATTGTTTCCTCAATTTGGTCTTTACTTGGAAACCATGTCCAATAATTCAAAGTAATTTGTTCACCGTTTGATGATACGTCTTTGTTTCCTTCGTCAGATGCGCCACATCCTACAAGCATACCAACTGTCATTGCTGCAGCCATTAGAATAGCTAACACTTTTTTTGCTTTCATAAATTTCCTCCTATTGATTTTACGTGTTTTAAAAGTGAACCGGTTCATTTTTTCATTAAAACAATAACTTTTGCTGTTATAATACATTACACTTATATCACTGTCAATATTTTTTGTACATTTTGTCTTGTTTAACAATTTTTATCACTGTTTTTTGTGCAATACTACCAGACACAATAACTGAACTAGCTACTTTCCTTGCTTTTCTACCTTATAAGTGTTATACTATCCAACGTTGCAAACCCACAAAAACAAGGTCTAACGGGTTTCGCCGATTTCCGGCGTAAAATGAATCGAGTGTTCGTGACCTTCCACTCGTAAAACAAAACTAAAGGAGAAAACAAAATATGAGAAACAAAAAGAATCTAATGATGGTTCAAGCAGCCATGATTGCTGCTATCTACGTGGTGCTTACGATTGTTTTTGCACCATTTGGTTTTGGTGAAGTTCAGGTTCGTATTGCAGAAGCACTTACTGTTCTTCCGTACTTTACCCCCGCTGCTATCCCAGGTGTCTTTATTGGATGTCTGATTGGAAATGTACTAGGTGGCGCAATCCTTCCCGATATTCTTTTCGGAAGTCTGGCAACACTGATTGCAGCCTGTCTTACCTACGCACTTCGCCGCGCAAACAAGTATTTGGCACCTTTGCCACCAATCCTTGTAAACATTGCTGTTGTACCGCAAGTACTTCGCTATGCATATGGAGTTGCACTTCCAATTCCATTTATGATGTTAACAGTAGGTGTAGGGGAATTTATTTCTTGTGGTGTTCTAGGAATGATCCTACTCACTGCATTGGAAAAACACCGTCATAAAATTTTTAGATAAAGCAGAAGAGACAGTTGATTAATGACTGTTCAAAAGAAAGGGATACGTATGGAATGGTTAGGACTTTTACTTCCATATATTGTAATGGAAGCTATTGAAATTGGTATAATAATTTATTTCATCAAACGTTTTATTAAAAAATAATATCAGATGTAACAAAGCGATTAATTAAAGAGATACTTCGTGGAAACATACATTTCCACGAAGTATCTCTCTTTTTATCTTACATATCCAATAAAGGTACATCCACTACCTTCTAACATCTCATCCATTTTTGCAAATGTTGCGCTTCGCACAGCTCCATTTGATGGACTGATATAAGTTACTGTTAATGCATCATATCCCACCAATAACACTGCTTCATCAGCATTTATCATTGCAATAACTGGAACACCTTTGTCTATCAAATATCGCATATCTTTTGATGAACAATCGCGATAGCGGATCACCTCTTTGTTCAATTGTGTTTCCATTACATCCTCTACTGCCTGTTCTTTTAAGGCAGCGCTCACCTCTGCAGAAACACCCTCATATGCTAATACTTTTCTTACACAAGCTTCCAATGTTGTTTCTCCACCTTGTACTGTAAATCCGCTCACATTAAAGTTGCGATACCATGAAACTTGATTTCCATCTTCCCATGCATAATTTTGCTGGCTGGTAACAACCACACCTGCATGCTCATCTGCAATGTCGATTGCATCACCTGCATTTAAATAGATTCCAAGTAATTCACCATTTCCGTAAACATAATAATATTCCTTACTAGAACTGCGCGTTTCTAACTCTGTCACTTGTTCTTGCAATACTAGTTTTGGTTTCATGGTCTTTGCTTTTCGGTCTTGAATCCCCTGAGAAAATTGAAGTCGATATTGATTTTCTTTTAAATCTGTCCAATATGCTTTCAAAGAAACGTACTCATTTCCACTTTCCTCATTATTGGTAATATAATCTTCTGCGATTTCCTGATATAGACTACCATTCTTAACGCCTCTCTTTAATGTGATCATATTTCCATCAATATCTACATCTAAAATATAAGTATCTGCAATTTCATATGTCTTTACAACTTTATTTTTCTCACTACGGATTTCCAAACGCTCAATTCCTTGTATTGTTTGTCCCGCCGTATCGTATCCTAAGTTTTCTTCTCTTGTAATACCGTACACGAAGTCATTAAGAATAAATCCAAGAGGAACAACTATTTCTCCTTCTTCTCCTGTCACATGGTATTGAGAATCATCATGAAAGTTCCATACGTGAACTCCATCTTGCTGATATGCAAATAAATGTCCATCATCTGATGCAACGTATTGATTTTCTTTTAAACCTTCCAGCAAGATTTCCGATGTCTCTTTCTGTAAATCAATTTTCTGTAATTGTTCTCCCACCATTACATAAAGTACATCCTGAGACTGATTGTAATATGCTAATTTGTTCCATTCTTCCTCAATCACAAGATAATTGTTTGTGCATGGAATAAATATCTTTTCTTCTACAGAATTCTGAGACAATTTATAGTAGTAAATGGAAAGTCCTGTCTCACCCTCATGAATCCCTCGATTCATATATCCATATACAGAAAATGTCAGGTTTCCGTTTTCTTCCATAGATAGAATCTGAATCTTATGATCATTTACATAATGTCTCACATCTTCTTTTTCTGATTCTGCAAAACTAAATACCAATGCAAATGCATCCTCTTCTATCGAATAACTCCACAATTCATTTTCTTGAATAAATGAAACAATTGTCCCTTCTTGATTTACTCTATAAGGAATATCTTCCTCAGCTAATCCTAGCAAAATTCCTTTTCCTGAAAGCACTTTATTCTTCGCATTGAAGATTTCATTTGCCGTTCTGTCATAACTGATCAGATACATTCTTTCTGTTCCATTTGCTACTTTGAAAAATTCACTTACTTGATACGTCTCTTCTTCATTATCATCACCAGCACATACTACTTGATAGCGGAGTAAAATGGATACATAGGCTTCTTTCATTTCTTTGATTTCCCACTGTATATCACTTACTACCTTTGGTTGCAAACTCCCCCATGTAGCATGATTCACATCTGAATGAATGGTAACATGCTGAAGAGAATAATTATTCCCCTCTCCAGTTGGTTCCATTACTCGTGTCAAAAGCTCCTCATCATTTTTTTCAATCATTGCTGTATGAAGTTCTTTTACAAAATCAATACTTTCAGCAACATAAAGGTTCGATTCTTCTACAATTCTTGTGTAGTAATAAATCGACTCCTTTTCTACCTCTGCTTGTATTGTCAAAAGGTATTCTTCTCCCTTTGTCACTGTATCCTCAATTGATATAGAAAAAGTTTCCCCTACTTTTTCTACACTTCCTGTCTGCAGCTCTTCCTGCCCATCAAGTGAAGTAATCTTGTATTGCACAGAATCTACTTCTCCATAATTTACAGTCGCTGTGATTCCTGTGCTTGCCTTATACGGAACAATTTCATCACGTACTGACACAGGATTCATCTCAGTTTTATGTCCCGATAATAAATTTACGTCCTGTCCCTCTACCGGAAAAGAAATCATTGGCAACGTGGCGACATTCATATCTGCCGTCATATCTGCATTTCCTCGATTTGTAATATGACTGAATACAATAATTGCGAGAATAAATACAGTCGATAAAACCCCTATCTTAATTACTCGTTCTCTCATCTATTATAATCCTCTTTCTTCTAATAATCTTCCAAGTGTTGGATTTACATGGAAGAACTCTTCACATGTTTTCAAACTATCACGATTATTTTTCTTTTTCCCAGTCTTGATCGCGCGAATCAAGATATTCTTAGGTGTATGTTCCATATCAATAAATTCCAAAATCTGCGTATCATATCCACAGCTTTCTAAATATTCCGCGCGCATCGCATCTGTGATCAATGCTGCCATACGTTCCTTGATCAAACCATATTTCAACAACGGTGCCAGTGTATCATTTTGAATCTGTCCATTTAATTCATGTTGGCAACATGGTACTGATAGGATTACTTTTGCATTCCATCCTACTGCCTTATCAAGCGCAAAATCCGTAGCGGTGTCGCATGCATGTAATGTTACAACCATATCTACTTCCTCTACTCCCGTATAATCAGCAATATTTCCTTCTAAGAATTTTAATTTTTCATATCCGTATTTTTCACTTAATTCATTACAATGTTTAATCACATCTGTTTTCAAATCCAATCCGATGATTCTTACATCATAATTTTTCAACTCATGTAAATAATAATACATTGCGAATGTCAAATAGGATTTTCCACAGCCAAAATCAAGAATTGTCACTTCTCGTTCCTTCGATAGTTGTGGTAACACATCTTCTACAAATTCTAAGAAGCGATTAATCTGTCTGAACTTATCAAAACGTGTACGCACGATTTTTCCTTCGGCTGTCATAACACCAAGATCCTGCAAAAATGGCACTGCAATTCCTTCCTGCAAAATATATTTTTTCGTACGATTATGAGATAAATCTACTTCTTTTACACAACATGATTGTTGTTTCTTCTTTATCGTCACTTTTCCTTTTTTACTTACCAGCACTGTATAATTAAATTTCTTTGTTTCGAGCTGCATTTGCTTAAATTGTTCCATATATTTTGTAAGCACTTCCACTGCTTCACTTGCTTCATAATTATCATGGAATACTTGATTATTTTTATGCGCTTCACATTGAAATAATAAATGATCTTTCTTTAAAATCGGGCGCACTTTTACTTTCTTGACCCCATCCTTTTCCTTTGGATTACTTAAGGTTGCACCGATAAAATCTATATGTAAACTATCTTGTAATAATTGTTTTATTTCTTGCATGATTCCTTACCTACCTCCTTACAATTCTATTTATTATATCTTATATTCTACGGCTTTTCAATTTTGATATTAACATAAGAAGAAAAAATACAGTTTTCTTTTTTACCTATATAACGGAATTGTATTTCTATTTGGTTTAGCGCACACTTACTTTTATCTTATAGGATAAAAAGTACCCTATCGAAAAACAGAAAAAGCCCGTTAACCACAATGGCTAACGGGTTTCTACTTTTTCTTAGTTATCTAAAGGAATGAGAGTAAAGTGCCCTCGTAATGAGGGTTACTTTATGAGGGGGTGATAGTTGTGTGTTATCAACTATCTAACGATAGTATAATCAAAAAATGTGTCTAAAATATGATTAGTTTCTAAAAAAATACTGAATTTTCTAAAGTCAATCTTAAGAATTACTTTCTATTTTCTAACTCTATCTATCTTTCATATTTACATATTCCTTATATGGTGCAAGTGGCTTATATGCAGGACGAATGATCTTGTCTACATTTTTAAGTTCTTCTAGACGATGTGCGCTCCACCCTACAATACGTGCTGCTGCAAAAATTGGAGTATAAAGTTCTTTTGGAAGTCCCAACATGCTATACACAAGACCACTATAAAAGTCCACGTTTGCATTAACACCTTTATACATTCTTCTTTTTTCTGCAATCACTTGAGGTGCCATATGCTCTACCATTTCATATAACGCATATTCTTTTTGATATCCCTTCTCTGTTGCAAGTTGTTTTACAAATCCCTTGAATATTTCTGCTCTTGGGTCAGATACAGAATAGATTGCATGTCCCATACCATAAATAAGCCCTTTTTGATCAAATTTCTTTTTGTCTAACAACCCTTCCAAATAATCGCGTACTGCATCTTCATCTGTCCAATCTGAAAGTTCATTCATCATGTCATCAAACATTTGTGTAACTTTAATGTTGGCTCCACCATGTTTTGGTCCTTTTAAAGATGCCATTGCAGCTGCCATCGTTGAATACGTGTCTGTTCCGGAAGATGTTACCACGTGTGTTGTGAATGTTGAGTTATTCCCTCCACCATGGTCCATATGAAGCACAAGTGCCATATCTAGAATCTTTGCTTCCAATGGTGTGTATTGCCTGTCTTCACGAAGCATCATAAGAATATTTTCCGCCATCGAAAGTTTTTTAGATGGTGCGTAAATAAATAAATCTTCTCCTCTGCGATAATTATATGCATGATATCCATATACCATCAACATTGGAAATTGACTGATCAAGTTCAAACTTTGTCTTAATACATTTGGAATCGATGTATCGTCTGCTTTATCATCATAAGAATACAAATTTAAAATAGAACGTGACAAACTATTCATCATATCTTTGCTTGGTGCCTTCATAATGATGTCTCTCACGAATGTTGGAGGAAGTGTTCTTCTCTCCGCTAACATATTGGAAAATGCCTTCAGTTCTCCCTCCGTTGGAAGATCTCCAAATAATAGTAAATATGTGATTTCTTCAAATCCGAAATGTTTCGCTTCCAGAAATCCATTTACTAAGTCTTTGATATTATATCCTCTATAATACAAACTTCCTGCACAAGGAACGATTTCTCCATTTACCTCTTTTGTTGCACATACGTCTGAGATGTTTGTAAGACCTGCTAAAACGCCTTTCCCATTGACATCACGCAAACCACGTTTTACGTCATACTTTGTATATAAGTCTTTCTCAATGGCATTGCTTTTTTCACACAGTTCTGCCAAGTACATAATCTCTGGTGTAATTTCAAATAAAGTCTTCTCCATCGGCATTTCCTCCTTTTATTTTTCTGTTGGAATATATGGGCTGATTGCACCTGCTACATTACTGATTGGCATTGTTTGGAGCCATACATGACCTGGTCCTGTAATAACTGTATTAAAAAGACCTTCTCCGCCAAACACTTTATTTTTTAATCCAGGCACTGTTTGAATATCCATCTGGCAAGTATCTGTCATTGCTGCCAAATGACCTGTATCTACAACAATCTGTTGTCCTGCTGCCAACTCATACTCTACAACATGTCCGTCGAACTCTGCAAAAACTGTTCCATAACCAGATACTTTTTGCAAAATAAAACCTTCTCCTCCGAATAATCCTGTTGTGAATTTCTTATTAAAAAACATAGAAAGATTTACAGTAGCTTCGCTTGCAAGAAAG
Source organism: uncultured Faecalimonas sp. (assembly GCA_964440185.1). GTDB lineage: Bacteria > Bacillota > Clostridia > Lachnospirales > Lachnospiraceae > Faecalimonas. Next base: position 24,774 of record CAYTRJ010000005.1, read on the forward strand.
GCTGATTTTTGTAGAATCATATCATTTCCTGGTGTAATTTCAAATGCCTTAATCGAACCTGGGAAACTAGATGCAAATGCAATCAAACCCTGTCCGCCTATTGCTGTATATGTATTTTGGAAAAATGCTTCTCCTGTAAATGCTCTTCCAAACATCTTTCCAATTCCACCGCCAGTTGTGTCCATTTTCATATTAGGTGACATCCACGCCATTGAGCCTCGTTCTGTGATCATTTTTTCATTCTGCTCTAATTGGCAGATTACTACTGGTAATGTATCCCCTTTGATTTCATAACGCATAACTTGTTCCTCCTTCGATTTTTATAATTGTTTGTTAATCGTATTACTTAACTCTGCAAATTCTTGCAATGTCAAGGCTTCTCCACGCACGCTTGGTCCTTTTCCAAGACTTTCAATCGCACTGATGATCACTTCTTTTGGAAGATGGATTTCTGGAGAATTATTTAATCCGTTTGCCAATGTTTTTCTTCGCTGATTAAAGGATGCTCGAATGATCTGGAACATCAATTTCTCATTATCTACCTGTACAGGTACTTCTTTGTGACTTGTCAAACGAATGACTGCGGAACCTACATTTGGTCTTGGCATAAAACAATTCGGTGGAACGTTTGCCACAATATAAGGTTCTGCATAATACTGTACTGCAAGTGAAAGTGCTCCGTAATCCTTACTTCCAGGACCTTCTTGCATACGGTCTGCTACTTCTTTTTGTACCATGACCGTAATACTTTCAATTGGTACATGACTTTCATACAATCCCATGATAATTGGAGTTGTAATATAATATGGCAGGTTTGCAACAACTTTGATTGGTTTTCCATCGTTGTATTCTTCTGCTAACTTTGCAATATCTACTTTTAAAACATCTTCATTGATAACCGTTACATTATCGTATGCACATAATGTATCTTCTAAAATTGGAATCAACGCTTTGTCGATTTCTACTGCAACTACCTTTCTTGCCGCACATGCAAGATATTGTGTCATAGTACCAATACCCGGTCCAATTTCCAATACCATATCATCTTTGGTAATATTTGCAGATGCAATAATCTTATCTAATACATGCGTATCAATTAAAAAGTTTTGTCCAAATTTCTTTTGAAATGAAAATCCATATTTTTGTAATACTTCAATCGTATTCTGTGGATTTCCCAATGTTGGCTCTTTCATAAATCTACCTCAAATTCTAAAGAGTTCTTTTCCATTTTGTTCTGTTTGTTTTATCACTTCTTCACAAGTCACTCCCTTAAGTTCTGCAATTTCCTGCACCACATATGGAAGATATAAAGAAGAATTTCGTTTTCCACGATATGGGCTTGGTGCCAAATATGGACAATCTGTTTCTAAAAGAATGCGATTTAAAGGAATCTCCCTTACAATTTCTTTTAGTTTCTTGCTATTTTTAAACGTCACTACACCACCGATTCCAATATAGAATCCCATTTTTAAATATTCGTTTGCCAGCTCTTTGGAATATGAAAAACAATGAATCACACCACGAAGACCCACAGCATGTTCTTTCATAATCTCAAGTGTATCTGCTGCTGCTTCTCTACTGTGAATGATCACCGGCAAATCTAATTCTCTTGCTAATGCTAACTGTCTGATGAACCATTCTTTCTGTTTTTCTCTCGGTTCATTATCCCAGTAATAATCCAGACCAATTTCTCCAACAGCAACTACTTTTTCCTGCTTGCACTGCTCCTTCATGTACGCAAATCGTTCTTCATTCAAATCACCAATTTCGTCTGGATGCAGTCCAACTGCTGCGTATATAAATGAATACTGTTTTGCTAACTCTACTACGGCTGTGACTGAATCCCAATTTGCTCCGGAATTTACAATGGTTCCAATACCATTTGCTTCCATAGAACTTAGAAGTTCATGACGATCTTCGTCAAATTGTTCTGCATCATAATGTGCGTGACTGTCAAATATCATTGCTTTCATTTTATAAAATCTCTTTTCTTAATTGTTCTGGAGTTTTTTGTGATAACAATGCTGGAGCAATATCAAATACACTTCTGGCGCCACATTCTCCTTTTACAGCCAAACGATGTGCTGCTCTTGCATAAGCAACCAATACGCTAGATGTAAATTCTGGATTTGAATCTAATTTTAAAGAATATTCAATCACATGTTTGTTGCCATCACGTCCTGTTTCTCCAGTACGGATCACAAAACCACCATGTGGCATCTTGCTTTGCATTTCAGCTAATTCTTCTTCTGTAACAAATGTCACTGTTGTATCATAATCTGCAAAATAGTTTGGCATTGTTTTGATCGCCTCTTCAATTGCAGCTAAATCAGCACCTTCTTCTGGAAGTACAAAACATTCTCTTGTATGTTTTTGTCTTGTAGAAAGTTCTGGTTCTGTACCTTTACGTACCTCATCCACTGCTGACTGTACCGGAACAGTATATTGGATTCCGTTTTTTACTCCTGGCACACGTCTGATCGCATCTGAGTGTCCTTGACTTACGCCTTTTCCCCAGAATGTATATGTGCTGCCTTGTACCAAAATGGATTCTGCATAAATTCTATTCAGTGAGAACATTCCTGGATCCCAACCTACAGAAATGATTCCAACATGATTTCCTGCATTTGCAGCTGCATCCATATCTGCAAAATATTGTGGAATCTTAGCATGTGTATCAAAACTATCAATGGTGTTAAAATGTTTCACGATTTCAGGTCCCATTGTAGGAAGATCTGTTGCTGATCCTCCACAGAGAATCATTACATCCACTTCATCTTTTAATGACAGTATATCATCTAAATGAACTTTTTTCACACCTTCTGTTAGTACATTTACGGACTCTGGTGCACGACGAGTTACTACTGCCACAAGTTTCATGTCTTCATTTCGTTCAATTGCTAATTCCACGCCTCTTCCAATGTTGCCATATCCTACAATCCCAATTCTTGTCATACTGATTCTCCTTTTTTATTCATAGACGCAGCAAAATCAAATTCTGCTGCGTCCTGTTTTTATAGTTTTACGCGATTTCTGCCCCTGCTGGCATTGGTTTTTCTGGAGTCATAAGTGCAAGATTTCCTTCTGCATCTTCTGCACAAAGAAGCATACCTTCTGACATTACACCTGCTAATTTTGCAGGTTTTAAGTTTACAAGTACCATTACTTTTTTACCAACCATTTCTTCTGCTGTGTAATGTCCTTTGATACCTGAAACAATTTGTTTTACCTGGCTTCCAATTTTTACTTGGGAGCAAAGTAATTTCTTCGATTTTTTCACTTCTTCACATGCGATGATTTCACCAACTTGGAATTGTAATTTCATCCAATCATCAAATGTGATTTCTTCTTTTGCTTCAATATCGATTACTTCTTCCTCTTCTTCCACTTTTTCTTCTACTACTGGTGGGTGAAGTTCTTCTACTTTTTTCATAACTTCTTCTAAGTCAAGACGTGCAAATAAGATTTCTGGCTTATCTGTAACTTTTCCACCATTTGTTTGAGCAAGGATCTTTTCAGCTGTTTCTGGCATGAAAGAAGCAAGTAATTTTGCACCTTTTTCAATACTATCGATCAAGTTGAAAAGAACTGTTTCTAATCTATCTTTTTGTGCTTCATCTTTTGCTAATGCCCATGGCATAGTTTCATCAATGTATTTGTTGCAACGTTTAAATGTGTTGAAGATTTCTGTGATTGCATCTGCTACACGAAGGTGTTCCATCTTCGCATCAACTGCTGCTGGTGCTCCATCAATTACTGCTTTTAAATCAGCATCCACTTCCGCTGTGACACCTTTGTCTGTTACAACACCACCGAAATATTTGTTTGTCATAGAAATTGTTCTATTTACAAGATTTCCTAATGTATTTGCAAGGTCTGAATTCAATCTTTCTACCATTAATTCCCATGTGATCACACCATCATTTTCAAATGGCATTTCATGAAGAACAAAATAGCGAACTGGATCTACACCAAACATCTCTACTAATTCATCTGCGTAAATTACATTTCCTTTTGACTTACTCATCTTTCCATCTCCTTGAAGTAACCAAGGATGTCCAAAGATTTGTTTTGGAAGTGGAAGGTCAAGTGACATCAAGAAGATTGGCCAATAAATTGTATGGAAACGAATAATATCTTTTCCGATCAAATGTAAATCTGCTGGCCAGTTCTTATTGAATAATTCTGAACTATCTCCATCTGCATCATATCCAATTCCTGTAATGTAGTTTGTAAGAGCATCTAACCATACATAAACTACATGATCTGGGTCAAATTCAACTGGAATTCCCCATTTGAATGATGTTCTTGATACACAAAGATCTTGAAGACCTGGTAATAAGAAGTTGTTCATCATTTCATTCTTACGTGAAACTGGTTGAATAAATTCTGGATGTGTATTGATATGTTCGATTAATCTGTCTGCGTATTTGCTCATTTTGAAGAAATATGCTTCTTCTTTTGCTGGTTGTACTTCACGACCACAGTCTGGACATTTTCCATCTACTAACTGTGATTCTGTAAAGAAAGATTCACAAGGTGTACAGTACATTCCTTCATAATATCCTTTATAAATATCACCTTTTTCATACATCTTCTTAAACATTTTTTGTACTTGTTTTTCATGATATTCATCTGTTGTACGGATAAATTTGTCATAAGATGTGTTCATCAAATCAGCAATTGCTTTTACTTCTGCTGCAACACCATCTACAAATTCTTGTGGTTCTACTCCAGCTTCTGCTGCTTTCAATTCAATCTTTTGACCATGTTCGTCTGTACCTGTTTGGAAAAACACATCATACCCTTGGCTTCTTTTGTATCTTGCAATTGCATCTGCAAGAACAAATTCGTATGTGTTTCCAATGTGTGGTTTGCCTGATGTATAGGCAATGGCTGTTGTCATATAAAATTTCTTATTGTCCATTTTCTCATTTCCTCCATTAAAAAAAGCCGCGTCTTCCCCTAATAAGAAGACGGGCTGTTCTACCGTGTTACCACTTCTCTTTATCTGCATCTCGCGATTGCAGACCTCTGTAAGTTCTAAAACTCTCTCGCTATAAAGGGCGAACCCATTGTACCTAACAATTTCTTGCTCAGCACACCGCTCAGAAGCCATCTTCCATCTTCTTTCATTCATCCCTTCTCAGCTACTGGGAACTCTCTGTAAAACTTCCAAAAATGTACTCTTTTCGTCACTGCGTTTCTCATTTCAATATTCTGAAAAATCGTACCATAAAATAGCTGTTACTGTCAAGATTTCTAGCATTTTTCAGTACTTTAATACTCACCATTATTTTAGAATCTTTTATTTACATTGTCCAAAATAGAAGTTCTTTTTCGTTATAAATAAAAAGAAGAGGGTGAGTCCGATGTGCCAGATAAAACATATCGAGCTTTATTGTCAAACATTATTGTAAAAGAGCTGATTGATATTAAAAAAATAAGTGTTTTAACTAGCAAAATATATTGACACTGGTATTATATGAATGTATAATTTAGTCAGAAAGTAAAATGGAAGCGAAAGAATTATCAGAATCTTGTCGCTGATGTAAAGTTTGTAATGTACAATAACAAATTGGTCAGTTGAAAATAGTTGGGATGAGAGAAGAAGTTCTTTTAGATCTTTGCACAAAGAAACAGGAGAGATAAATATGAAAATAATTATTACAGGTTTTCTTATATGTAATATATGTATGTGGTTTACAACACTATGGGGTGGAACTATAGGTACAATAAGTGCTTACGCCTATTGGATCGGTGTTATCTTAATTATATGTGGCATCATTACATTAAAAGAATAATTTTTTGCGGGAGTTCATCATTTCATTGGGCTCTCGCACATATACTAATTAAAAACTGGAGTTCTATGAAACGTTTTAAACTCATTCCACTGCTCCTTTGCATTTCCTTATTTCTTACATCCTGCTCCAATGTGAACACAGCATTCACCAATTTTACCCATGCCCTTTACTGTCAGGAAATTTCCTCTAGTACAATCAATCTACATTATTCCCTTGCACATCCAGAAGATTTCGGAATCACAGATGCACCAATTACATTCGGCACCTTTGAAACTGACACCCTTGCTTCTAATGCTTATTTGGAAAATCTTACTGCATCTTTGGAACTTTTTCCATACCATTCTCTTTCAGAGGAAAACAAACGAACCTATGATGTACTTTCCTATTATCTGGATATTTCCAAAAAAGGACTCAACTATACCTTTTATAATGAGCCTCTCAGTCCTATAACCGGTATTCATACTCAACTTCCTGTTCTTCTGGCTGAATATCAATTTTACTCAGAGACCGATATTCAGCAATACTTAACATTACTGTCTACACTTCCTGATTATTATGCATCTCTTACTGAGTTTGAAAAAGAAAAAGCAGCACAAGGACTTTTTATGTCTGATGCAGTCTTAGAACAAGTTTTAGCACAATGTGGTTCCTTTCCTTATCTTTTAACTACCTTTGAGGAACGCGTGTCAGATTGTTCTTTTCTCGATGAATCGCAGCGAAAAAACTATATCGCACAAAATGAAGAAGTATATACATCTGCTGTTGAACCTGCTTATGAACAATTACGTACCTCTCTCGCTGCCTTAAAAGGCTCTGGTACAAATGCACAAGGGCTTTCGTATTTTTCAAAAGGGAAAGACTATTATTTGTATCTGATTCAAAGCGAAGTAGGAACCGATCGCTCTATCTCTGCTATCAAAACCTTAATCCAAGATCAAATGATACAAGATTTGCTTGACAGTCAGAAAATTCTACATGAAAATCCTTCTCTTTTAACAGATGTCTCCATGGTAGCAGAAGCGCCTGAAACCATTTTGCAGTCTTTAGAAGAAAAGATTATAACAGCATTTCCAGAACCTACAGATGTTTCAGTAAAAGTAAAATATGTTCCTGAATCTTTAGAAGAACAGTTAAGTCCTGCCTTTTATCTCATTCCTTCTATTGATAATTACACAGAAAATACCATTTATATCAATCGCGCCAATTCTATGACTGATATTCACCTATTTACAACACTGGCGCATGAAGGCTATCCAGGTCATCTTTATCAGACCACCTATTACAATAGTTTGAATCCGGATCCCATTCGCACCTTACTTAGTTTTAATGGCTATGTAGAAGGCTGGGCTACTTACGCAGAAATGTGTTCCTACTACATTTCTCCATTACAAAAAGAACTGGCAACACTTTTGCAAAAAAATAATTCTCTGATTCTTGGACTTTATGCACTTGCAGATATTGGAATCCACTACGAAGGATGGAGTCTGGATGATACGATTGCACATTTTAGTGCCTATGGGATTGACGATGTAGAAACCATTACTAGTATTTATGAATTTATTCTCGGTGATCCTGCGAACTATTTATCTTATCATTTGGGATATTTAGAAATTTTAGAATTGAAAAAAGCATGGTCCGGCACACAGATTGATTTTCACAAATGGTTATTAGAAGCTGGTCCGGCACCATTTGCTATATTAAAATAGAGTAGCCCTTTGGACTACTCTAAAATGCGTTTGTTCAATATTTTTTTGTAAATCACCCACGCGATCACACTTCCGATTGCTGCTGTGATCAATTGAGTCAATGAAAATGTGGTTTTTACTGTGAGTTTCATTGGGTCTGGTAAATTCGTTCCTAAAATTGGAAGTACCGCATACCAAACAGTCAACCATAAAAATCCAACTTTTACAATACATCCTAAAACCAATCCAAGTTCAAGGCGTTTCTTCTGGAAACATCCTGCACATAATACGATGCATTCATTTCCAATCATAATCACTGGTAACATGAGAGGAATCATGTTAATGATTGGTGTTGCACCAATAAAATAAGCAATAACTGGAGTTAGGATTGCTATGCATGTCCCTGATAGGATTCCGCAATATAATGTAGCAATGACTAAAATACAGTTTACTGCAGACCCTGTTAAATATACAGACATGAATTTCATTGATTGGAACACGATGCATAATGCTAATAATAGCGCAGTTCTAGTTAATTGTTTTGTTTTCATTTGTAATACCCTCTTTGAACTTTCGTTCCCTTCTTTGTTCTAATTTGATTATATATAGATTCTATTACCTCGTCAACATCATTCCTGCCAACCATACACTTACTATCATTCCAACCAGTGTAACAAGCATTGCTCCTCCCAGCGTATATCTTGTCTTTGTCACTTTTGCAGTCATAAAATAAACACTCATAGTATAAAAAATCGTTTCAGAACAGCTCATCATGATCGATGCAATCAAACCAATACGAGAATCCGTCCCATAAGATTTAAAAACATCTAATAACAATCCCGTTGCCGCAGAAGAGGAAAACATTCGCACGATTGCAAGTGGCACAAGTTGAGAAGGAAAACCTGCATAATCTGTAAAACCGCCAATGATATTTGCAATAAATTCTAAAAAGCCAGAAGCTCTTAACACCCCAACTGCTACCATCAATCCAATCAACGTAGGAATGATACGGATCACAGTCAAGAACCCGCTTCTCGCGCCCTTGATAAATACATCATAAACCGGTACCTTCATCAGAATGCCATATGTAACAATGAACAAAATAATAACTGGCACAATAAAATCTGTAATATAGAGTAACCATTTCATTTAGTTTCCAGACCTCCCTGCAATCTTTGCAAATATAATTCCAACAAATGTATTTATCATAGTTGCTATGATTGCTACACCTACAATCCCTGCCGGATTCGGACTTCCGTACTGACTCCGATAAGCAATCACATTAATGGGAATAAGCTGTAAAGAAGAGATATTAATAATTAAAAAGGTACACATATCACGACTTGCTATTTGTTTATCCTGATTCGGATTCAATTCTTGGAGGCTTTTCATAGCCATAAGTCCTGCCGGTGTTGCAGCCCATCCAAGTCCCAAAAAATTTGCAATCATATTTGTTGTTACATGTTCTTGTGCAGGATGTCCTTTAGGAATATCAGGAAACAGAAAATGTATCATTGGCTGAATCTTTTTGGAGATTGTTTCTATAATTCCTGCTTTTGTTGCAATTTCCATCAATCCTACCCAGAAGGACATCACTCCAAGCATTGTAATACATAACGTTACAGCCTCTTTTGAAGAATCAATTGCCGCATTTGTAATCTCTGCCATTCTTCCTTGAAATGCGCCAAACAGTACACCCGTAATCATCATGCCTGCCCATAGATAGTTTAACATAGCTACCTCTATTTTCATTTTTCTTATATATATGATTAAGGACATAAAAAAATGAAGTTCCAGCTTAATCTGAAACTCCATTTTATACTTATTCTTTTAAACCTAATCTACGATTCACAATCCCTCTGAATATAGTGTAGAACACTGATACAAGCGGAATAAAAATCAGCATTCCGACAACACCCATCAAGCTTGCTCCTATGGAAACAGAAACTAACACCCAAATAGATGGAAGCCCCACAGAATTTCCTACCACATGCGGATAAATAAAATTTCCTTCAATCTGCTGCAACACTAAGAACATCACTACAAATATAAGCGCTTTCATTGGATCTACCATAAAAATTAGTAATGCCCCTACTGCACATCCGATAAAGGCTCCAAAAATTGGAATCAATGCCGTAAATGCAATCAGAATACTAATCAATAATGCATATGGTAAACGCAAGATCGTCATTGTAATAAAAAACATAGTTCCTAAAATAATGGCTTCCAAACATTGTCCCGTCAAGAAATTCGAAAATGTTTTATAAACAACTGATGCTAATGCTAAAAAGATTTCTCTCCAATCATCTGGCATAAATGCCTTCATCACTTTCTTCACTTGTATCTCCAGACGTTCCTTTTGCAAAAGAATATAACAAGAAAATACAAACGCAATAAAAAATGTTGTCACCCCACTGATGATACTTTTAGCTGCTGCGTAAGTGCTTCCAAGCATATCTCCCGCACCACTCTTTAAAAAATGTATCCCGCTTGATAAGACTTTATCCCAATCAAAATTAATATTTTGAATATAAGAAACAATTTCCTCATTATCTTGAAATAGTTGCATTGCCCACGCTTGCACCTCTGGAACAAATACTTGTAATGTTCTTCCCAAGTTCATAATTGTATTCCCAAGCTCTGGTACCACAACAAATACAACAATTCCAATCACGCCTATTACCAAAATTAACGTTAAAATGAAACTGCATGGTCTTGCAAATTTCAAAGCCCATTTTTTCTTTTTTGCTTTTGCTTCTCCGAATATGTTTTCTTCCAGAAAATGCATTGGCACATTTAAAACAAATGCAATCGCACCACCTAGCACAAAAGGCAAAATAACATTTCCCATAAATTTCAGTGCATCAAATAACTTTTGATAATTCCAAAGTGCAACTAATATTAAAATTGTAAATAATATCAGTCCTCGGATTTTTTTCAAATTTTCTTTATTCAAATCCATTTTCTATTCTCCTCTCGAATTAGAATTGAAATATCTTCTGTATATTTTAATATTATTTATTCATGGATACTCTGTCAATACATAGCCATTGTATTTTGAATGATAGCCCTGTTTACTAGTTCAATTATTACTAAACACAAACAAGAGGCACCAGAATATATTAGTGTAATAGCATATGTATTAGGCAAATATGATGATAATAACAATATCATTGTTGCAATTCCTAGAGCATAGTATTTGTGATATTTTCTTTGAAGCGAAGTCAGCTTCTTTTTATGTGATTTAATAGGACACAAGAAGATTATCAGTATTGCGTAGATGATATACCACAAGATACAACATGTCCAATATAAAGAACAATATCGTATTACTAAGGTGTTTATGACACCTAAGCTAATAGTAGAAAGCATACATATCCATTGACTAGGCGCATGATAGCCTCCTGTATATTTACGTAGAATAGAAAAAATTATAATCCATAACCATGTCTCAAAAAGAGTGTTTGAGAAAATAGAAAAAATTGTGAGAATGATTACAGGTACTGCTGTGTTAATAAAACATTCTAAACCATAAATATAAATTTCTAATTGTTCAATATCGACACATTGTTTACTTTTTGCAACAATCAAATTAATAATTTGTTTTGAAAATTGATTTATCATAAATTCTCCTGATTTAAATAGTTATCGAAACGAGTAGCGTATTCCATAAAAGTAGTGCGTACATTATTCAAATATTGCCGTCCTATTGGCACAGTTGTACGATTTGATAGAGTAATCGTGTTTCTAGAAATTTTATGTATATGCATCATATTAACAATATATGAACGATGTACACGCACAAATTGTTTTGGAAGACAATTTAGTATAGCGTTTAGTGAAGCATATTGAATAAAGTGCTCTTCACGAGTAATAATATCAATACTATGTAAAAAACTGGAGAGACAGAGAATATCCTTATATTTTATCTGAATAATTTCTTGCTTATACCTAAATACATAGTAGTTCGATTTTAATGATTCTACCACTTCATTTAAACATGAATATAACAACGGAATGGCAGGTGGCTTTAATAAATAATTTAAAGCATGAACTTGATATCCGTCAAATACATATTCTCGGAACGATGTTAAAAAAATAATCTCACCAGTATATTCACTATCACGAAGCTTTTTTGCTATATCCATTCCATTTATTCCACTTAGCTGAATGTCTAAGAAAAATAAATCGCTTGTGTGCACTGAATTAGAAGCAAAATAATCTTCTCCGGACATATAAGTGGCAATAGCGATAGAAAATTCGTTTTCAATACTCCATATGTTCAAAGCATCTTGTAAATGCTTTGCTTCTTCTGGTTCGTTTTCGATTATAGTAATATCAATCGTCATCGTAAGCGTTCTCCTTTTGCGGTAGTATAATATGAACTGAAAATATATGGTCTTCAGTAGAAATCGTTATTATACCATTATTTTCGTTTATAAGTTCTGTAACACGAGATAATCCAATACCATGATTATCCCCAGCTTTCAGTGATAGGTAATTATGTTTTGCATCCATTTTTACAATCCCATCAAATTTATTTTCCACATGAATGATAATCATATCTTGGAAAGGCTTTATATAAAAATTAATCCAAGGAGAAAAATTCATCTTGGTATTCATGGAGCGAAGAGAACTCTCAATTGCATTATCTAAAAGATTTCCAATTACCGAAGAAAGAGAAATATCGTCCATAGAGAATACCGTAGGAATAATTATCGAGTATAGGATCGGAATATTTTGCTCTTTCGCATATGCTAGCTTTGATGATACTAAACAGTCAATAGCAGTATTACCGGTTGTTAAAAGAATATTAGTTTTTTCTAATTCTTGAAAATATGAATTAATATATTCCTGCAATTTTTGAGTTTTATTTTGTTCTGCTAGCGATTTAATTACTGATAAATGATGTTTGATATCATGCTTCATCGTACGTAAAGAGGCAGTAGCATTTAGTAGAAGACGATATTCCTGTTCTTCTAGTTCATATTGTTTTTCTTGTTTTAAATATTGAATATTTTGTTCCTTGCTTTTCCCCAATTGATATATGTATACAAGCAAAGATAGTAGCATTATTAAGAAAAACATATTAATCAAAATTAAGTGGTTCAATTTGCTTTTTAAAATTGCATTTTGCGAAAAAGTCAATGTTAGTATTAACATATAATGAGAAATAATAATACCAGCTACTGACAACAACATGTATGATATTTTTTGTAACAATGAAAGATGCATATTTTGATTGAATAAGTAGGCAAACAAAAAAACAAGTATGGCAACTAATGCAATATAAGTAAAAGATATCGGTGCTCTCAATGCGCCACCTGCAAGCATCTGTTCAATAGGTGTTTTAGTAATTATTTGTGGAACTATAAGAGTAATATATTCTGCAATCATGCAAATAGAAGAATACATCACGCCTAAAAACAAACTATAAAATAAAGGTTGTAAAAAAAACAACTTAATAAACACTGTATCCATAATGAGTGAAAGTATAATGGTTATCATCGTGGAAACATTTGACAGATTACAACTATAAATGATTACCATATATCCTACCAAATATAAGAACTGGTAAGTAGTATCCCTTATATTTTCTTTAGCGCGGGATATTTTTGCATAAATAAATATATAAAATAAAAATATTTCCAGAAAAATAATACTTATTTCTATCAATATATGTGTGTTCATAATTAAGTCCTACTTTCAGTGTTGTTTATAAATATCACGTTAAAATATATCACGATATAGGAAGTACATCAACAACAGAGAATGTTGTTCATGTTGCCAAATGTGTTGTTCGTACTAGGATTGTTGAATTTTCTAAGACATATGTTAAATTATATATCATGGTTGAAAGTAGCTACTATAACCGAATAAACTTTTGAGGAGGTGAAACTGTGCGTAAAGAAAACAACAACATGACAAAAATAGCAAATAAAGTATTAGACATGTTAAATAGTGTTGCAATCAGAAATGCTAATTCAGCATGTCGTGGATTCATATATGAACCAAAAGTACCGAAAAAATTATTAGATCAAAATAGCAAACTAAATAATTAGTTATTAAAAATTTCAAAAAATAAATGCTTTTACCCTCTCATTAATTTTCACGGGATATTCATTGCCTACATCTGTAAATGTCCCAAACGCACAGGATAGCTTAGTTGTTATGCATAAAATGAATTACAAATTTGATGAATCACCGAAAATTAATTAAGAGGACAACCTTTTCAGGTTGTATTTATCTTTAGGAGGAACAGTATGATGAAACGTAAAATTTTTACAACAATTATTATAGTATTATTATTATTTACTATGTCAGTACCAACATTCGCAAAAAGTAATGCGTTTGAATTTACACTTAGCAATAGAGTTGTCGATGGCAGTCAAAATGGAAAATATCATTCATTAGATGGTGGAACTTATGCTAGCATATCGGGTTCAATGATACAGACGGGAGGTTCAACGGTGAATGATTCAAAATATACTATATATGCTGAACTTTGCAATAAGACGTCTGGAAATTCATTTGGCGTTGTGACGCTCGGTAAACCGACCGGTGATATTACGAAAACAACCTTCTCTGGTACATTTAGCAAACGTAAAACAGGTGGTGGAACAAAATATTACCTTATCATTTACAGAGGTGAAAGTGACGGGCGTACGATGAGTGGTTCAGGTACCCTGAAGGATTAAATCGTTTTGATTACTTAAAGGAGGCATAACGCTTGATTTATTATTTCGATAATATATATATATTAGCAGGTTTAACGTTTGTTCTACTTATTTTACTTATTTTCTTGAAGTATATAAGGCGAAAAAGTACTATTTACTTGCTTTGCTTCTCGATTATGTACGTTTATATATGTCAGTTAATTGACTTAACACAATTTCCTATCTATGCATCTGAGGGTATGAGAGAAGCGCTTGGAGGACAGAATGTTTGGAGAGAAATGAATCTTCTTCCATTTAAAACTGTATTGGAAGCATTTTCGCTTGATATTTTAATGAATATAATAATGACTATTCCACTTGGTTTTGGTATTTCTTTTTTTATACGCTGCACGTGGAGAAAGATATTAGCTATAGGAATGAGCATAGGTATATGTGCTGAATTGGGACAATTGATATCTGCGCTATGGGTTGGTTTTACATTTAGACATGTAAATATTGATGATACAATAATGAATCTTTTAGGGACCATGTTTGGATATCTTTTATTTAAAATTTTTAGCAAAATTTTCCGATGGAGTTATCAAAAGTTTAACATTAACTCAAATTCCTTTTTGGAATATGTTTTGAATGTATGCAACGAAAAATCAGATGTGATTAAGTAAAATAGCTATCATGATTAGCAATATTGTAAGTTAAGAATACTATTTTATTATATGTTAGTTTAAAATTACACCTTCTATAATACAAAAGACAGAACGGAATTTTTCCATTCTGTCTTAAAGTCATAATAATTAGTGAGCGATTGCCATTTCTGTTTCTTTATCAAATAAATGAATCTTAGAAGCATCTAAAGCAAATTTCACTCTGTCACCTGTTCTTGCAGTTGTTTTTGGATTCACTCTAGCTGTCATGTTTGCTCCAGCATAATCAAAGTATAAGTAAACTTCTGCACCTAACATTTCATATACACGAACTGTTGATTCAATAATTGTATCTGCAGATTTTTCAAGGAATTCATCTTCATCATGTACATCTTCTGGACGAATACCAAGAACAACAGTTTTTCCATTATATCCACCTTCAGATAATTTTTTTGCTTTTTCTCCTGTAAGAGTTATCTTTGATTCTCCCAAATCAAGAACTGCTTTTTCTCCATCAATTGTGCAAGTTGCATCTAAGAAGTTCATTTGTGGAGATCCGATAAATCCAGCAACAAATAAGTTACATGGTGTATCATATAATACTTGAGGAGTATCTACTTGTTGAACAACACCAGCACTCATAACTACAATTCTTGTACCAAGTGTCATAGCTTCTGTTTGGTCATGAGTTACATAGATAATTGTTGTACCTAATCTTTGATGTAGTTTAGAGATTTCGATACGCATTTGTCCTCTTAACTTAGCATCTAAGTTTGATAAAGGTTCATCCATAAGGAATACTTTTGGATTACGCACGATAGCACGTCCCATGGCAACACGTTGTCTTTGTCCACCTGATAAAGCTTTTGGTTTACGATCTAATAAAGCTTCAAGATCTAAGATTTTAGCTGCTTCACGAACCATTTTATCAATTTCTGCTTTTGGTACTTTTCTTAATTTAAGACCAAATGCCATATTATCATATACTGTCATATGTGGATATAACGCATAGTTTTGGAATACCATCGCAATATCTCTGTCCTTTGGTTCTACATCATTTACTTTACGTCCATCGATTTCTAATGTACCTTCTGTAATTTCTTCAAGACCTGCAATCATACGAAGTGTTGTTGATTTTCCACATCCTGATGGTCCTACAAAAATTATAAATTCTTTGTCTTCGATTTCAAGATTGAAATCTTTAACTGCTTCAAATCCGTTTGGATATCTTTTATAAATATTTTTTAGTGATAAGCTTGCCATTGCAACTTCCTCCGTCTTTTTCATGTTAGATTCATTATATTGAAAAAAAACAACCCGGTCTATGACCAGGTTGTACAAAGTTTTTTATTTTTCGTAGGCAATTTGACGAAAGCAGATTAAAGCAATTGTTGATACACATCTCGCTTACTAATTCCACGATCTTTTGCTACCATTTTCATAGCTTCTTTCTTTTGAATACCTTGTGCTAAATAATGTTCCATATGAGCTTCAATGCTCATTTCTTCCCATTTTGCAACTTCTTCTTGGCGAAGTTCCTCACGGCTTCTGCCCTCAAGAACAAGTACACATTCTCCTTTTGGATCATTTATCTCATAGTATGCAAGTGCCTCTTCCAATGTTGTAGCAAATGCTGTCTCATAACGTTTTGTAAGTTCTCTGCAAACAGTGATTCGTCGATTTCCCAAATGTTCCAACAATTCCTGTAACGTTTTTACTAAACGATGAGGTGCTTCATACATGATGATCGTCCTTGTCTCATCCACAAGCTCATTTAATATAGCTTGTCTTTCTTTTTTATCTGGAGGTAAAAATGCCTCAAATGCAAATCTTCTTGTAGATAATCCCGACAACGTAAGTGCTGTAATACATGCTGCCGCCCCTGGTAATGAAGTTACTTCGATACCAGCTTCGTAGCACATTTTTACAAGTTCTTCTCCAGGATCAGAAATACCAGGTGTTCCTGCATCCGTAATTAATGCAATATTCATTCCTGCTTGAAGCTTCTCTACTAATTTTTTTCCTTTTTCAATTTTGTTATATTCATGATAACTTGTCATTGGTGTCTTAATTTCAAAATGATTTAAAAGTTTAATACTATTTCTTGTATCTTCTGCCGCGATCAAATCAACTTCACCCAATGTACGAACAACACGAAACGTCATATCTTCCAGATTTCCAATTGGTGTTGCACATAAATATAATTTTCCTGCCATAGAAGTTCTTCCTTTCTACTTCATTCCATACTCTTTCAGTAAATCATCTGTGTATATCCCTGGCTCCTGATATACCACAAGCGGTGGTTCAATTGTCATACGCGAATTTCCTCCACGTAATCCTTCGATCAATACCATATTTGGTTCCTTATCTGCAAATGGATGTACAAGGCGCATACGCTTTGGCTCAATCCCTGCCGCTACCATTTTAGACATGATTTCTGCCAAACGAAATGGTCTATGCACCATATAAAATCTTCCTTTTGGTTTCAATATTCTTGCACTTTCGCGCAAAATATCATCTAAAGTACACAGTACTTCATGCCTTGCAATTGCTTTTGTATCTGATGGATTTGCAATTCCATGCTGCCCGATCATATATGGTGGATTTGTCGTTATGACGTCAAAAGAGACAGGTCCGAAAATCTCGGCTGCCTCTTTAATATCTCCATTTACAATCTTTACACGTTCTGAAAGGTCATTATGCATCACACTTCTATGAGCCATATCTGCGCTCTCTTCTTGAATCTCAAGCCCCACAAAAGATTTCCCTTCTGTCTTTGCAGCTAATAAGATTGGAATGATTCCCGTTCCTGTTCCAAGATCAAGTACGCTTTCTCCCCTTTTCACGCGAGCAAAATTGGCAAGTAACACTGCATCCATCCCAAAACAAAATTTTCCTGGATGTTGAATGATCTCGTATCCTTTGATCTGCAGATCATCCAATCTTTCTTCTGGTTTCAGATTCATTGTCATCTAATTTTTCTCCAATGCTGCTAATTCTTTCATTTCTTCCTTCGAAAGTCTGACATCATTTTTCTTCTTTCTTGGTCTAAAACGTAATTCACTTACCTTGTACTCACGAATTTCTTTTTCATCATTTTCTAAAGAAACAACAACTTTTACTAATTGGCGAAGCACACTCACACTTTGTACTTCTCCTTTTAATCCTTCACTTGTTGTAACAAAATCTCCAATTGCTGGAAGACGGCTATTTAACTCTTCGTATGTTTCTTCCTCATTTGTCAAGCAACACATTAATCTTCCGCAAACCCCTGAAATCTTTGTTGGATTTAATGAAAGATTTTGTTCCTTTGCCATCTTAATAGAAACAGGTGCAAATTCTGACAAATACGTATGACAACAAAGTGGTCTTCCACAAATTCCAATTCCTCCACGGATTTTTGTCTCATCACGCACACCAATTTGACGAAGTTCAATTCTTGTACGAAATACTGCTGCCAAATCTTTTACAAGCTCACGGAAATCAATTCTTCCATCTGCTGTAAAGTAAAATAATACTTTATTATTGTCAAATGTATATTCTGCATCAATGAGTTTCATATCTAACTCATGCTTACGAATTTTTTCTAAGCAAATTGCAAATGCTTCTTTCTCTTTTACACGATTTTTTTCTTCAATTCTTTTATCTTCTTCTGTCGCTACGCGAATAACTGATTTCAATGGCTGCGTGATCGTATCATCTTCTACCTCTTTCACACCCATTACAACACTACCAAATTCTACACCACGAGCAGTTTCAACAATCACCTTGTCCCCTTGTTTGATCGTTAATTTTCCAGGTGAAAAGTAATAAATCTTTCCCGCCTGACGAAATCTTACGCCGATTACTTTTGTCATCTTAGTTCTCCTTTATTGTCAGTAACAGCAATTCCATAACTAGATCAAAATTTACATTGGCCTTTAATCTTGTTTTTGCTTTTTCAATACTTGTTAAAATTGTCTCGATCCCTTCATAAGAACTCTTAGACGCTTTTGTCTTAATTGCTTTCAATTGATCTCCAAATACAAGCCCGTCTACATCTGCAGTAGCCTTATAAAGTAAAATGTCACGATACCAAATAGTAATAATATCTAAATAATCTGTTACTTCTAGTTTATACTTATTAATTTCTTTGATTGCACTCACAATCTCATGCAATTCCATCTCATCAATATATTTTAATAATTGGATTGCCTGTTCTTTTATCTCATTAAAATGTTCAGATTTAGCAAGCATCACTGCTCGTCCAATATTTCCTTGGGCAAATGCCGCACAAATATCTGCCTGATAATCAGGTATCTGTAAATGTTCCATGAGATACTTCTTCACTAATTTATCTTTAATATTGCGAAGTTTCAACATTACACAACGTGAACGAATCGTTGGTAATAAACTTTCTGCATTTTCCGTAAGCAAGAAAATGATAGCATACTCTGGTGGTTCTTCCAAGGTTTTAAGCAATGCATTCTGCGCCTGCACTGTCATCAGATCTGCTTCCGGAATAATGTAAATCTTTCGTGGACTACTATATGGTTTGATCATAATATCACTGTTCAATTGTTCACGAATATCGTCTACACTGATCGTGGCCGCTTTTTCATGTTTCACTACAATAATGTCTGGTTGATTTCCACTCTTCGCCTGTTTGCAAGATTTACATTCGCCACAAGGTTCTGACTTTCCAGACTCACACTGTAATGTCATTGCAAATAAATTTGCTAATAATTTTTTACCAGCGCCTCTCTCTCCATTCAAAATATATGCATGAGAAACTTTTTGTTGCTCCACTGCACTTTGCATATATTGAATGATTTCTCTGTGCCCAACAACGTCTTTGAATCCGCTCATTGTCATCACCTTCCTTATCTCGTTCTTATCTTTTTAGTATATCATAAATTCTTTCGAATAAATAGTATAATTTCCTCAACACATTTATCCATATCTTCATTTAAAAATCGAGAAGTTATCCCCACTCTTCCTAAATTATCCACAGAAAAATCCTCTGCATCTGCAAGAAATCTACGACATAATTCTTCATATTTTGGCTCTTTCTGTGCTTGTTCTCTTTTCAAAGCACGTTCCAATCGAATACCATCTTCAACTTCTATATAAATTGGAACTAACTTTTCTGCTCCTAGATAATTTCTCATATCCCGATAAGATTCTAACGTCCCTATCGCAATGTAATTTACATCTGCATCAAACTGACCGTCATCTACCGTAAAATATTTCCAAATACCATGTACGGTATCGTATGCACGAAGTTCAATTACCTTTCCTTGCTCTCCTAATTCTTTACATTTGACATCATCCACAAAATGATATTCTACTCCTTCTTTTTCTCCTTCACGTATTGGACGCGTCGTATAAATCACAATTGTTTTTAGCTCTGGCATCTGCTCTTTTACCTTCTTAAATATAGTATCTTTTCCAGATGCACTTTTTCCCATTATATAAAAAATCTTACTCATTTTTTTATCCTCATCATACTATTATCCCCTATTGTATCATAACTTCAGCCAATAAAAAAACTCCCGGTTGGGAGTTTTTTTTATATTTCTATTTCTCAATGATTTCTTTATGTAATTCTTGTAAAGATTTCACATCACCACAACCAGGTTTTTTCATTGATTCAATACCACTTGCTGTTGCTTTTGCACCCGCCATTGTGGTAATATATGGAATTTTTTTCTTGATTGCTGCCTTGCGAAGATAACTATCATCAATTTGTTCATTTGCACCAACTGGTGTATTAATGATCAAGTCAATTTTTCCATTTGTAATTAAATCTAAAATATTTGGTCTTCCTTCATTTAATTTATAAACAAATTCTGATACAATTCCTGCTTGTGCCAATGTTGCTTGTGTACCTTTTGTTGCAAGAATTCTAAATCCTGCTGAAATGAAGTCTCTCGCAACTTCTATTACTTCTTCTTTATCTTTGTCACTAACCGAAATTAAAACAGTTCCTTCTAATGGTAATTTTGTTTGTGTTGCTTCTTGTGCTTTAAAGAATGCTTCTCCATAAAATCTTGATAAACCAAGCACTTCTCCTGTAGAGCGCATTTCAGGTCCTAATACGGGGTCTACTTCTTGGAACATGTTAAATGGGAATACAGCTTCTTTTACACCATAATAAGGAATTTTTCTTTCTTTTAATGTGGAAACTGGCGATGTTCTTCCTGTTAATTCTGAAGTAACAATATCAATTGCAAGTGGTACCATGCGAATATTACATACTTTAGAAACAAGTGGTACTGTTCGAGATGCTCTTGGATTTGCTTCCAATACATATACTTTTCCATTTTCAATCGCATACTGCATATTCATAAGCCCTTTAACGCCCATTTCTTCTGCAATTTTTCTTGTATATTCCTTAATTGTTTTTACATTTTCTTCAGAAATATGTTTCGAAGGAATTACGCACGCTGAGTCACCTGAGTGAACACCTGCAAGCTCAATATGTTCCATAACAGCAGGTACAAATGCCTGTTTTCCATCGCTAATTGCATCTGCTTCGCATTCCAATGCATGATTCAAGAAACGATCTATCAAGATTGGTCTATCTGGTGTTACCCCTACAGCTGCATTCATATATTTTATAAGATTTTCTTCATCATACACAACTTCCATTCCACGTCCACCAAGTACGTATGAAGGACGAACCATAACAGGATAACCAATTTCATTTGCAATTGAAATTGCTTCTTCTACATTTACTGCCATTCCTGACTCTGGCATTGGAATTTCTAATTTTTCCATCATTTCACGGAATAAATCTCTATCTTCTGCAAGGTCGATCACTGCTGGTGCAGTACCAAGAATCTTCACAC
>CAYTRJ010000006.1:0-28310 GCA_964440185.1 uncultured Faecalimonas sp.
TGACCATGGTTCTGCCATATTAAGTCGATATCCAATGAACCGTCTAACGGATATGGTCACAAATTTTGGCGGTGTCTTACTTGGCTGTATTGTATTGAAATTCTGGGGATTTCGTAAACCGGCGGGAATTGCAGTGATGCTGTTTTCTGCATTTGAGGTGGTGATCCATATTGTGATAGGCATCACTTCACTGCGTACATTTGGAGAATACGGAATGAACACCTTATATTCTCCAGGATTGGTTACTTCTTTGTTTGGATTTTTGCCGATCACCATTGGCCTTGCGGTTCATTTGTTTCAAAAGAAAAATCGTGCGACTATCAGACAGTGGATCATGGCTGTTGCGGCAATGTTTGGATTTTGCTTTCTACTTATCAATTTGCCGGAAATGTTATTGGGAGATGAAAATAGTCCATATTACTTTACGGACAGGGGATATTACGAACAGTATGGTGAAGAATACGAGATAGATCATAACGTAGATTATTAAATACAAAATTAATGGCAAGAGTTGTGCAGATTTCATGTACATGATAAAATCAAGATAATAGAATTTGAGATGATTATGAGGAACATTTACAATATGCAAGGAATAGCTACGACTTAATATTAAGAAAAAGACAGAAAGATATTTATCATTGGTAACAGCATTGACTTCATAATTTCCAGTTTGACGAGGAGCGTGACTGTATGAAAAAGAGTTTGGCTATAAGAAAATTGTTTTCATCTATAATGGCAACAGTAGTATTGCTGTATTTCATGGCAAAATCTCAAAGTCCTAAGATTATATTTATACCGTTTCTAATTAGTGGCGTATCTATGGTGGGAAAGAGCATTGCACAAATACTGGATAAAAGAAAGCTGGAGCGTATCTTTGGAAAAATATTTGTTTTTGGATTTTTATTGTTCTTTATTGGATTTTTGACATTTGCCGGCTATATCAGCATAAGAGATAAGAATTATAATCTATTAGTGTTACTGATTCTATTTGGTATTGTCGGGGCTTTTTTGATAAAGAATAGACTATTGAATAACAAGCGTGAAAAGAGTGGAGAAGTTTTTTTCATATTTGCATTTATTTCAAGTACTGTATTGGTTATAATTGCATTATTGGTAGGTATCTTTCTTTTTGCTTTAGGAATAAAAGAAGGAAATGCTGGGGTATTGTTAGGTGCCATGCTCTTTATCTTCGGTTCATTTGCTTTTGTGTTGGGGGCATTCACGTTGAAAGGATGTTTTGATAAAGTAAGAATCGATGTGTTTGGCTTATATGCAGGTGCTACGATTGCGATAATTGGAATAGGATTCCTTGCGTTAATGTGTAAGGAACCAATAAGTTCCCATGGATTGTGGATCATCATCCCACTTTTGATGTCTGTGGCTGGTCTTTTTCAGATTGTAAAATGTATCAAAAATAGAAAGTAAGAGGTGATTTTGTATGGGTACTTTATTCAATTTATGTATTAGTTGCACTGCAGAAGAAAACTATTGGGTAGAATACGATATAGGATTGTTCAAGACTAGAGAAGATCTGGATATAGTAAGAAATAGGCTCATGAACAAGGAGGGGAGATTCTCTAATACTGACTCTAAAGCAAGAATATCAGAGATTGACGTTGTTGGTGAGGAAGATGATTATACATGTGTGTATCGCTTTTGGGGTCAGAATATAGACTCTTCTTTGGCTGGTGATATTATAGAGAGCCTTTGCTATATAGACAAATCTACTGTCCTACAAGAATTAACGAAAGCAAAAAGACACACACCTCGGCAGCAGTGGAATTTAGATACCATCACAGTAGGAAAATGTAATTGGTAGTATCATAAAGGAGAGAAAAACATATGAGTAGAATTGACTTTGGAGCAAAGCCTTTCGTATTTCCTATGTCGGTATTGATTATCGGCACCTATGATGAAAATGGAGTTCCTAATGCGATGAATGCAGCATGGGGAATGGTTACAGATTTTCAAGAGATAACAATAAGCCTTTCAGAACATAAGACAACCGAAAATCTCAGAAAGACAGGTGCATTTACAGTAAGCATGGCAACGGAAGATACTGTGACTGCCTGTGATTATGTAGGAGTGGAATCTGCAAATAAAGTTCCAGATAAGTTTAAAAAGGCAGGCTTTCATGCAACAAAAAGCGAAAGGGTAAATGCTCCGCTTATTGACGAACTTCCAATGGCTCTAGAATGTAAAGTAAAAAGTTTTGAGGACGGGATTCTTATAGGTGAAATTGTCAATGTATGTGCAGAAGAAACTGTGCTTACAGATGAGAAAATTGATCCGAAAAAATTAAGACCGATCGCATATGATCCATGCAATAATACATACATAGGTCTTGGCGATACGGTTGGAAAAGCATTTGCAGATGGATTACAGTTAAAATAAGTGTAAAAATTTTGTAGTGGCTCTTTTGTGTAAAGAAATAGATTAGTTTCCAATTTTAAATCTATTCATTGACACAAAAAAACGATTGTGATAATCTTTTTTACATAATAACTTAATGAATAATAGGAGATAAAATTATGGAAAGAATTAAAACATTAGAAACTCGCAGTCTTTGCGAAAGTGCAAAAAACGGTGGCTGTGGCGAATGTCAGACATCTTGCCAATCTGCTTGTAAAACAAGCTGTGGTGTAGCTAACCAGTCTTGTGAAAGCAAAGAAAAATAAGATGTGAATTTGAAAATGGAATCTCGAAAACGAGGTTTCATTTTTTACGTAGAACAAAAGCAAAGAAAGAGGATACAATGGTACATCAATATCAATTAAATGGATTCAATATCGTTTTAGATACCTGTTCTGGCGGCGTACATGTGGTAGATGAAGTTGCTTACGACGTAATTGAACGATTTCAGAAACAAACACCGGATGAGATTGTCACAGAACTTTTAAAAAAATATGCGGATCGTGAAGATGTTACAGAAGAAGAACTTCGCTTATGCATAGAAGATGTGCAGGCACTGATCGATTCCAGACAGTTATATACAGAGGATACCTTTGAGTCAATGGCTGGGACTTGCAAGGAACGTTCTGGTAATGTGATGAAGGCGCTCTGCCTGCATGTAGCACATACATGCAACTTGAACTGCTCTTACTGTTTTGCCAGTCAGGGGAAATACCATGGAGACAGAGCATTGATGAGTTTTGAAGTGGGAAAACGTGCGTTGGATTTTCTTGTTGAAAATTCTGGCAGCAGACGCAATCTGGAAGTAGACTTCTTTGGTGGTGAGCCACTGATGAACTGGGATGTGGTAAAAGAGCTGGTGAAATATGCTCGCAGCATAGAAAAAGAACATAACAAAAATTTCCGTTTTACATTGACGACTAATGGCGTACTTATCGATGATGATGTGATTGATTTTGCCAATAAGGAAATGAGCAATGTGGTCTTGAGTTTAGATGGACGAAAAGAAATTCATGATGCAACTCGTGTAGATTATGCAGGAAATGGAAGCTACGACAAAATTGTTCCAAAATTCAAAAAAATGGTAGAGTCCAGAAATGGACAAAACTATTATATGCGAGGCACTTTTACGCACGCAAATCCGGATTTTACAAAAGATGTGTTCCATATGGCAGATCTTGGATTTACGGAACTTTCCATGGAACCAGTGGTATGTTCTGCAGATGATCCGATGGCATTGACACCGGAAGACCTAGAAGTTGTAAAAGAACAGTATGAAATTCTTGCAAAAGAAATGATCAAACGCAAAAAAGAAGGCCGTGGATTTACTTTCTATCATTATATGATCGATCTGACTGCAGGCCCATGTATTTACAAACGTATTTCCGGCTGTGGTTCTGGAACAGAATATATGGCAGTCACACCTTGGGGTGATCTTTACCCATGCCATCAGTTTGTAGGAGAAGAGGCTTACAAGTTAGGAAATATCTGGGATGGTGTTACGAATGATTCGCTTCGAGAAGATTTCAGAAGCTGCAATGCATATGCTAGACCGGAGTGCAAAGACTGTTGGGCAAAACTATATTGTTCCGGAGGCTGTGCAGCTAACGCATATCATGCAACTGGGTCTATACGTGGAATCTATGAATCCGGCTGCGAACTTTTCCGTAAAAGGATTGAATGTGCGATCATGATTAAAGTTGCAGAAGAAATGGCTAAATGATGAATACACCAATCGTTGATTTTGTAGAGACATATAATCAAAAAAAATATCACAGACTGCATATGCCCGGACATAAAGGCCAGCGTTTTTTAGGCTGTGAAGACTATGATATTACAGAAATCGCTGGTGCAGATTCTTTGTATGAAGCAGATGGGATTATTGCGGAAAGCGAATCCAATGCAGCAAAGATTTTTGGCAGTAAAAAAACGTTCTATTCTACGGAAGGCTCCAGTCAGTGTATTCGTGGAATGTTATATCTGGCACTCCTAGAATGGAGATCACGTTTTGGACAGCGGACAGATAAACGTCCTACGGTCATTGCGGCGCGTAATGTTCACAAATCTTTTGTATATGCTGCTGCGTTGTTAGACCTTGACGTTTTATGGTTATGGCCAGATACAGCACAGGGATCTATCTGCTCTTGTCCGGTCAGTGCAGTCGTTTTAAATGAATTATTGTTACGATCGGATATTCCACCGGTCGCCGTTTATGTGACAAGCCCAGACTATCTTGGGAATGAACAGGATGTTACTGCACTTGCAGAAATTTGCCATAAATACGATACGATTCTTGCTGTGGACAATGCCCATGGTGCCTATTTGCATTTCTTGAAAGAAAAAAGACATCCGCTGGATTTGGGGGCTGATATCTGTTGTGATTCGGCTCATAAAACACTCCCGGTATTGACCGGAGGTGCATACCTTCATATTGGCTCTCATGCACCAAAAAGTTTTTCGGAAAATGGGAAACAAGCTTTGGCACTTTTTGGATCAACCAGTCCTTCTTATCTGACACTATGTTCTTTAGATTTGTGTAACGCTTATCTTTCGGCAGGATATGAACAGAAATTATTACAAATATGTGAAAAGGTAGAAAAACTAAGGATACAGCTTAAACAAAATGGTTGGAAAATAGAAGGTACGGAACCATTGAAGGTCACAATCCGTATGCCCCATGGTGTGAATGGTGTTCAGACTGCTGAAAGATTACGGGAACATCAGATAGAATGCGAATTTTCTGATCCTGAATTTATCGTTTTTATGATCACACCGGAAAACAGTGATGAAGATCTTCAAAAAATTTTAGATGTTCTTGGAATCAATTATTCAGCATATCAAGGTGTAAAATCTTTCCCAATATCCAGATGTGACTGCAAAATGTCCATTCGCGAAGCGGTGTTTGCACCACAAGAGATCCTTTCGACGGAACAATGCCTTGGTCGCATTTGTGGTTCGGTTACGGTTTCCTGCCCTCCGGCAATTCCTATAGCTGTTCCGGGGGAAGTGATCAGCAGGGAATCTCTTCTTATTTTTAAATATTATGGAATGGAATCTTTGAGTGTGATAAGAAAATAGAAGTGGAAAAGCATACATTTGACGAAGCAGGAAGATGTACGGAATGCAATAGTGAATGTATACGAATATGATGAGGACGGAAATATAAAGCGTGAAACAAAATATGATGCTTCCGGGAATGTTATTATTTCTGACGTGCAATAAAAAAAGGTCTTTACATTTTGTAATTAGTTGAGTATAATCAGCTGTGAGTTGTTACAAATAACTCATTAGCAACAAAATAATAATACTGCCACCGGGTAGTGAATGAAAAGCATTCGATTACACATCGTTAGGTCATAGAAGATGTGTAGTTGGATGCTTATTTTTTTGGAGGGATTTATGAGAAAATTAAAAAAGGCATTAATGTATTTCAAAAAGGAAGAGATTGGGTTATGGTGTTTATCGGTCATTATGATTTTGGTGTCATTCTGCATATTTGACAGGGAAAACTATTTAACACTGCTAGCATCATTGATAGGAGTGACATCCCTGATCTTTAATGCAAAAGGGAATCCAATTGGACAATTTTTAATGATCATATTTAGTGTATTATATGGTATGATTTCGTTTTCTTTTTCCTATTATGGCGAAATGGCAACATATCTGGGAATGACAGCGCCGATGGCACTGGTCGCCTTGATAACATGGTTAAAAAATCCATATGAAGGAAATAAATCAGAAGTACAAGTGAACCAATTAGATGAGAAGGAACATATTTTAATGTGGCTAATTGCAATTGTTGTAACAGGTCTTTTTTACCTGATTTTAAAACATTTTAATACAGCAAATATTATTCCAAGTACTATTTCTGTAACAACTAGTTTTTTGGCAGTTTATCTTACATTTCGAAGAAGTCCATATTATGCAATTGGCTATGCTGCAAATGATTTGATATTAATTTTATTGTGGTCGCTTGCTGCATTGGAAAATATTGCGTATATTTCAGTTGTAGTATGTTTTATCGCATTTTTTGTAAATGACCTATATGGATTTTGGAGTTGGAGAGAAATGGAAAAAAGACAGAGCAATTTATTGACAATTCAATGTATAAGTGATACAATTTCGTAAAATTGAGTAAAAGCGATGACGAAGACGGAATTGGAAGTATATTTTTCAGAGAGTCTGGGTAAGGTGAAAGCCAGATAAATGTCTCCAAAGTTCCTATCACTTCCGAGCTGAAATCCCCAAAGCAGTATGCAAGTAGGGCTTTCCGTGTAGGCTACGTTAATGCATAGGGCTTGTTGGAGCCTAAAGAGGTATAGGATTTCTATACAATTTGAGTGGTACCGCGGGGATTGTGTATGCAAGACTCGTCTCAAAGTAATTTGAGACGGGTCTTTATTTTTTTGCAAAGGAGAAGAGAAGATGAAACTAGGAAAAAGAAATATGTTAGTGGTGTGCTTTATGCTATTCTCATTGTTTTTTGGAGCTGGAAACTTGATATTTCCACCCTTTTTAGGGCAAAATGCAGGGTCAAATACGATGTGGGCAATGGCAGGATTTTTGATAACAGCAGTTGTTTTGCCGGTATTAGGAGTCATTGTTGTAGCACGTTTTGACGGGCTGGATCAACTTGCAAAACATGTAGGAAGTAAATTTGCACTTGTGTTTACGGTTTTGATCTACCTTTCTATTGGCCCTGGATTAGGAATTCCAAGAGCTGCATCTGTACCATTCGAAATGGCAGTAGCTCCATATTTGCCACAGGGAGCAAATACATCTTTCTGGATGTTGCTGTATTCTCTGGTATTCTTTTTGATTGCATTATGGCTATGCATGAATCCTGGGAAATTAGTCAATAGGGTAGGAAAATTTTTAACTCCAAGTCTTTTGATATTATTACTATTTTTATTTGTGAGCTTTTTGTTCCGTGGAGAAGTAAATATTGCTGATGCACAGTTAGCGTACAGTAAAATGCCAGTACTGAAAGGGTTTACAGAAGGATATCAGACTATGGATACGATTGCAGCCTTGAATTTTGGACTTGTGATCGCAACCACATTAGAAAGTTTTGGAATCCAAGAAAAAAGAGATACATTGAAATATACCGTATATGCAGGAATTGCTGCAGGGGGGATCTTAGCATCTGTTTATATGATTTTATCTTATATGGGAATGTGCAGTTCAGGTGTATATGCGATTCAAGAAAATGGCGCATGGACATTAAGATGCATTGTGTATCAAGTATTTGGAGATTTTGGTGCCATCTTATTAGCAGCAATTTTTACACTAGCTTGCTTGACAACATGTGTGGGTTTGATCAATTCTATTTCACAATATTTTGCAATGTTGTTTCAAAAAACAACTTATAAGATGTGGGTGCTAGTAATCACTGGCTTTTCATTTTTAATCTGCAATTTGGGATTGAATATGATATTAAGCATTTCTATACCAGTGTTAAATGCTATTTATCCGGTTTCTATTGTTTTGATACTTTTGGGGCTAAGTCATGATCTATGGAAAAATAACCGATATGTTTATCCACTGACAGCAGCAGGGACTGGAATCGTTAGCATAATTTATGCTTTGGATCAGGCAAAAGTACCTTTAGGAATTGTTAGTCAGTTATGCCGCAAACTACCATTATATGAAATGGGATTTTGCTGGGTCAGTGTTGCAGTGTTCATGCTGCTTCTAAGCCTAGTTGTTTCACACTTAAAAGCAGATTTTTAGAGAAAATACTTGACAAATCAAAGAAAATACTTAATTATGCTATGGTAACAATTTATACATAAGAAAAATATCTAAAGGAGAGCTATTATGTGGTTATTTTTTACATTGGCAACCACTTTACTATGGGGTGTTGCTGAACTTTTTTATAAAAAGGGAGCTCACGAAGATGAAAAATACGGACATTTAAAAATATGTATTTTCGTAGGGATTGTAATGGGAATCCATGCTGTTTATACACTTTTGACAAATGATATTGGATATGATCCAATGAATTTGCTTGCGTATTTACCAGTTTCTATGTGCTATATTGTATCTATGGCATTTTCATTCTTTGGTATGAGATTTATCGAAGAATCTATTTCAGATCCAATTGAAAATACTTCAGGGGCAATCTGCTCTATTTTATGTGTCATCTTCTTAGGAGACCGAATCGCTCCAGTATCTGGAGTTGCAATTGCACTTATTATGATTGGTATTTTAGGTGTGGGATATTTAGAACAAAGTTCCGAAGTGGATCGTAAAAGCCGATTAGGGAAGAAGATGGCAATCATTGCATTTGCAATGCCATTCTGTTACGCGATCATTGATGCAGTCGGCAGTTTCTTAGACATTTTCTTTTTGGAACTGGAAACAAGTCCATTGATCGGGGTGACAGCGGAAAACATTGAATTAGTAGCAAATGTATCTTATGAATTTACATTTGCCATCTGCGCATTGATCTTGTTTATTTATATCAAATGCAAACATGTAGCGTTTGAATTGCCAAAACAAAAAGACAAATTAATTGCAGCAATCTGTGAAACTGCAGGTCAGCTTACATATGTATACGCAATGAGTGGAAATGGCGCAATTGCAGCACCAATCATTTCTTCGGTATGCATTGTGTCATTGCTCTTATCAAGAATCTTTTTGAAAGAAAAATTAACAAAAAAACAATATATTTTTATCGCAATCATTATTATTGGAATTTTAACTTTGGCAATCATTGAAGGCGAATAACAAACTATGAAAGGTTCATACCTTGCTTTAAGCGGGAATGAACCTTTTTTTTATTGCTTTAGGCACTTTTTGAGCTCTAAATGGGCATGTGATGATTTTTTTTCTTTTGTTAAAATAGTAAAAAGTACTACAAAAACGGAAGAGAGGGGAAAACATATGAAAAAAGGCCTGAAAAAACGACTGATAAGTTTGACGTTAAGCATTGCAATTCTAGCGACGTCACTTCCTGTTTCTGCATATGCCAAAGAAGCTGGTTCAGAAGCACAGTCAGAGGCAGTCGCGCAGGAGGAAATCCAAAATATAGATGTAGAGGAATGTGCACTGCAATACCAATTAAATGGGGGAGCTTTCATAGAGGACTATCAAGCTCCAGATACATACCCAACAACATCTCTTCCTACGTGGGAACACTTGGAAAAGGATGGATATGCATTTGCAGGTTGGTATGATAATCCTGAGTTTACAGGAGATTGTATTACCAATGTAAGTGATGCTGCAGGAGGAGAAGCAGTTGTACTTTATGCGAAGTGGACAGATAGTTACTATTATATTGATATTCCTATGAACATTACTGCAGATGGATCAGACATAACTATTACGGGGAAAGCAGATGGTTTCTATAAGGATGAAAGTGTTTCTGTCACTGTAAATTCAGAAAATAACTGGATGTTAAAAGATGGAAATAAGTCTCTTGCTTATGGGTTGGAATCTAAAAACAGCGGCGTATTCATGGAAAATGGTATCTCTGTGATGAGCTTGTCGAAATCTGTGAAAAATGCACAGTATGACTATACCTGCAGTCTGAAGGAAGAGCCACAATATATTGGTGATTACACAGATACATTGACTTTTGATATTGCATATCAGCGCAAAAATTATACGATTACATTTGAAGCAAATGGTGGATTGCAAGATGATCCAGACAATCCAGGATCACTGATTGGGATAGAACCACAGACATTGGCTCCAGGAACGACATTAGATAAGCTGCCGGTGGCCATAAAATCAGGTTATACCTTTATTGGGTGGTGCTATGATGAGGCATGTACAGAGTATGTAGACACGAGGGATCGTTTGCTAAGTAATATTACGGTATACGCTTCTTATGTAAAGAATCAAGAACAGGAATCGCATGTGATGGCTTCATTTGCTCGTGCGATTGATGTAGATGGAGATTCATTTACCATTCGTGTAACAGATGAAAGTGGAACTTTGTCTGCTGAACAGATTCGTGCAGCTTGTACTTTGAAAAACTTAAGTGATTTTGATGAAGATGTTACAGTAGTAATTTCTGCAGCAGGAGATCAGACTTATACAATTAGTAAAGCAAATGGATGGAAAAAGGGTTCTTCTTATAAATTGGAATTACAAAATGAGAATCTGTATTTTACTGGTTATGACAAAACAATTCGTGAATATGAGATAGCCATATATAAAGAAGAAGTCAAAAATGTAGAGCTAAATCACGATATAAAATATATTAGTATCAAAGAATTATCGGATTTGATCGTGAATGGGAAAACGGTCAGTTCCGTTTCAGTTTCCACCATGACAATAGGTATGGATGGCAATGTGCAAAGTGAAGGAAACAGCACGAAGGGGAGCTTTATTTATAAAGGAAGCACACTGCAAGTGGGAGATCAAATTGCAGTTTATGAAGGAGATGTAATCCCGAACATAGGTGCAGCATCTGCTTCAAGTGATGCGGATCTTTCTTTCTTTGAGATCACAGGTGTAGATGGTGATAAATATACCTACTGTGGTTCTAATGCAGAAGATGTGCTATTTATGCCAGAGGTACTACCATTACAGAAAGATAAGGATCAAGATGGTGATGCAGATAACAATAGTGTTACAGTGGATATTGCTGATCTGACATTCGGAGAAGATGAAATGAGTCAGCAGCTTCAATTAGATTCCGATACAACAGTTGATGTGGGCGACTTTCTTGCATTTTATAACAGTTTGTCGGGAGAAGAAGCACTAACATACGGTAAGATTACAAATGTAATGCAGGATGACGGAAAGTATATCATTGCTTATCAGATAGTTACTTGGAACGAAGTTCAGACGGCTATGGATATTTATACCAAGGAATCTGTAAATGGAGAGGTACTGTTAGAAGGAACGGATATACAGCAAATAGAAAGTAATATTGAACTGCAAGCTATGGAAAGCGGGTTTGTAGAAGAAGTAGCAAATCAGATTGCAGTTATGGCTATGAATACAGATTCTTTCCAAGAATTGGAAAAATCTCTTCAAGAAGAATTGCAAGCAGATGTATCAGTATATTATTCGCGTTCAGCAGCATTGTCACGTGCATCTGCAAAACAAAAAGTAGAAGTTTTAACGAATAAAATAGATGTAAATGCAGACATAGGAACAAAACTAAAGCGATTTGATGGTAATATCAGTGGTGTTCGTCTGGCATTAGAATTAACGGTTCCGATTGCAATCCATGTCTCTCAGTTTGCAGATTTTGAGATTACGATCAAAGCCACATTTGAACAAGAAATACGTGTGGATGTGAACGTGGATGGAGAAGCCATTTGGAAAGTATGGGGAATTTTCCCATATATTGCAGACTATCGAGTAACTGCTTCTTTAGATTTATATGAATATACAGGTATGGCGTTGGATATTAACTTCAAGTCTGCATATTCCAACAATACACATGTTTCAGAAACAGACAAAAAACTCAGAAAACGGTTGAAAACAGTTGATGATATTGTAAATGAACTTCAGGATATGATGGAAGATGGACAGGAATATATCTCTTCCAATTCAGAAGTGATGGGAAGCGTACAGAATGATGTGGATGCTTCAAATGGAGAAGATGAAATCTCTGTTGCAAAAACATTAGCAGAGCGTTATGCAGAATTGTTGGAAAATGATTCTGATTGGGTGGAAATCTACAAGCACAATCTGGTAAACAGACATATCAGGATCCTTTATGGTGTGATTGATATTAATATTGAGTTAGACTTTGTAGTTTCTGCAAATATGAATATTTCTATTGGAACCAGTTTTTGGTATAAAAATGCCAAGCGTTATGTTTTCAATTTGCATGTAAAAGGACGAAAAGCTACTAGTGATACCATAGATTTGGTAGAAGAACAGTATGAATTCACAGCATATGCAATGGGGACACTTGGTATTCGAGCTGGTGTGCGAGTGACGATCCGAGTAGGATTGATATCAACAGAGCTGGCTAGTGTAGGTCTATCAGCTGAGGCTGGTGGTTATGTTCAGGTATGGGGTTATCTTTACTATGAATTAACATATTCTGCCTCAAAAGGACGAAATACAAGAGCAGCTGGGGCGTTATATTTAGAAATTGGCATTTACTTAGAAATCAAATTCCGTGCACAGGCGCTTTCGAATGCATTCTCTTATACACCAACACTCTATGATGAAATGTGGCCATTATATACAAAAGGATCCACAGAAAATGTCATTGATTTCTCATATGAAGAGGAACCATTGGTATATGAGATGAAACGAGAAATCCGAAATGTCTGGATTCAAGATTCTTGTTTCACAATGAATTATTTGGATTTAAAAGAAGGATTAGATGATGGTGAATATTTTACAAAAGCGTATGAAGATGATAGTGATGAATACTTTGTGATCACGATGACAAATGACGCTTTTACATACAATCCAGTATCGAATCTGGTAACGGTTGATCCGGGAAATGAAAAAAGTGTAGATGGTGAAATGATCATCACATGGATCAATCAATCTGGAACATTTGATACGTTGACAAAACAAAGAAGAATCAAATTACATTGGGACAATTTACGCGATGGGTATTGCATTTCATTCTATAGTAATGGAGGAAGTTATGTAGCTCCAATCGTAAAACGATATGGTGTAGAAATTACACAGCCAGAAAATCCAACGAAACAAGGATATGATTTTGCAGGCTGGTATACAGATAAAGAATTGAAGAATCCATACACATTCCCAGAAGCGATGCCAGATCAAGATGCCGCATTGTATGCAAAATGGGTTCCAGCGAAAGTGGATTATACCATTAAGTATTATGAAGAAAGTACAAATGGTACTTATGAGCTGATTGAGAAAGTGAAAGAGGAAGCCTTAACAGAATCGATTGTTTCGCCAACTCCTGCTTCTCGTACAGGATTCAGTACACCTACGACTCAAACGGCAGAAGTGAAAGCGGATGGAAGTACCGTAATTGAATATTATTATGCTAGAAATAAATATACCATTACGTATCTATCGGATGGAGAAGTAGTGTCTTCTGGTGATTATCGTTACGGAACCATGTTAACGGTACCAGCAGTATATAAACCAGGATATGATTATAAGGGTTGGATTACGGAAGGTGCAACATCTGCAACTGAACCACCTGAATTAGTACCAGCAGTAAATACAACTTATACAGCATATTGGGAAGCAGCTTCAGGCATTCCATATACAGTTCGTTACTATGTACAAAATGGTGAAGAATATACATTAAATGAAATTTGTTATTTAACAGGAACTACCGGAACTGTGGTTACTGCACCGGCAGGAAATTATGATGCAAATATGTATCACTTAAAAGATGCAGAACTTCCAAGTGGACAAGTCTTAGCAGATGGAAGCCTTGTGTTAAGAGTGTATTATGATCTCAACACTTATACGGTAACTTATGATCTTCAAGCAGAGGATGCAGTACTTCCAGAAGGAACAGAGCTCACAGTAACTGGAAGAAGTGGTGAAGTTTTAAAAACAGCAGTGCCAGAACGAAAGGGATACTTATTCAAAGGCTGGTATATAGATGCTGCATGTGAAACAGAATTTGGCGGTATGATTCCAGATCAAGATGCCACAATCTATGCAAAATGGGAAGTTATCAAAGTCAACTATACAGTAAAACACTATCAAGAAAATCTTTCTGTTGAGATTGGTAATGATGATTCTGCAACAAGTATCACTTCAAGTGGATATACGCTTGTGGACGAGGAAGTATTTTCAGCAGAAATTGGAGCGGAGGTTACACCAGAAGTAAAAATATACACAGGATTCACAGCTCCAGAAGATTTAGAATCGCAGACAGTCACGATTGATGCAGAAGGAAATGGTAATCTGGTTGTAGAATATTACTATACACGTAATCGTTATACAACATATTGGCATATACTCGATGAAAAGACGGGGGAAAGTTATGGAATAGAAGTAGATCTTCAATATGGAGCATCTATTGCAGAACCAACTTTTATCAGTAAAGAAACTTTCAAAATGGGATACCATGTGGAAGGCTGGTATGCAGATGCAGAGTTAACAACACCATTTACCGAAAAGACAATGCCAGATCATGACGTACATCTGTATCCAAATTGGGTAGCAGAGGAGATTACATATACGGTATGTTACCAATTGTGGGATTCAGTTGAGGAGATTGGCAGCTATACTGATAAATATGTGGAAAAAGTATATACAGCAATTGCAGACAGTAAGATTGATGATGCTACGATTCAGGAAATCGAAAGTTATCAGATTGAAGGCTATACTTATGTAGGACCATCAAATTTCGAAATCGATTATATTGTTCATCCAGAAGATCCATTTATCTATTACGATTATAAGGCAAATGAACATACATTGACCTATATTTACGACACCAACAAAGGGCAAGAGACGGAATCCAGCACCCAGATATTTGGTGCAGATATTAGCCGAGAAGTACCGGAACGTGCAGGATATGCCTTTGCAGGTTGGTATACAGAACCAGAATACCAGAATTTGTACACAGCAACAGTTATGCCAGATAAAGACTTAACATTGTATGGAAAATGGGAATATGGAAAACAAGCTTATCAGGTACATCATTACATTAAAGAACTAGATGGTGAAACAGAAAGCTTATACCTCACAGAAAATCTAATAGGTACTTCGGGAGAAACAGTTACAATCAATCCATTGACGATCAAAGGATTTGTGTCACCGGAAGCAAAAACGTATAAGCTTGTACCAGGAAGTGTTACTCAGAATCAAATTACTTTCGTATATGAGAGAGCACGCTACCAGATTACCTATGAATTGAATGGAGGAGAATTCTGGTATGAGGATGTAGATACAGAATTAGCGTATGGAGAATTGCTCCTAAGAGCAGTTGGAAAAGCAGGATATACCTTTGCTGGCTGGTACTTAGATGAAGAACTGACACAGGAATTTACAGAAGCTGTTATGCCAGATACCGATCTTGTATTGTATGCAAAATGGGAAGCTGTTTTGATGGACTACACCGTATTGCATTATTTGGAAAACAGTGAAAATAGTGGCTATACGTTAACAGAAGCTGAAGAGCTGGCTGCATATACAGATACAAAAGTAATACCTGAGGTGAAAACCTATTCTGGATTTACTTCTCCAAAAGCGCAAGAATATACCGTAACAGGAGATGGAAGACTTACGATTCGTTACTATTATACGCGCAATAAACACACACTTACTGTTTACGATTATTGCAGTGGAGAGGAAGATACACAGACAGCTGTTCAAGAAATGAAATATGGCGCATCCTTACCAGCACCGTTCCGCTTAGGTTATACTTTTGGAGGATGGTATTTAGATGAAGAGTATCAAGAAAGCTATTCTGGTACGATGCCGGATGCAGATTTAACACTTTATGCAAAATGGATACCAAAAGAGGTGTCTTACATGATTTGTTATTGCAAACAAAATGAATATGGTGCTATCTATTATGACCGTATTGTGAGTGGTACTGCTCCAGTAGGAAGTTATATCACACCAGAAAGTGTGGATTATGAAGGGTTCATTACACCAGAAATGGAAGCCTTCGAATTGAAAGCAAATCCATTTTTGAATGAAAGAGAGTATACCTACAAACGTCAGATTCACACAGTTACATTCCAATTAGGAACAGAGGAAGCTGACATTGTACAAACGGGATACTATGGAAGAGAAGTGAATGCACCAAAACCAAGCAGAACAGGTTATACATTTGTAGGATGGATGCAGAACGGTCAGATTGTGAATCCAGTAGATTGCATTCCAGCAGAAGATTGCAGCTATGAGGCAAAATGGGAAAAAAATGTATATACCATTACATTTACGATCAACGGAGACGAAGGTTCTACAGTCAACGATATTCAAGTTGCCTATGGTGATCCGGTTTCTATTCCAAATGTAACACCAACTAGAAAAGGATATACATTCGTGGGATGGGAAACAGAGATTCCAGAGACAATGCCTGCATCGAATATCAATCTCAT
Source organism: uncultured Faecalimonas sp. (assembly GCA_964440185.1). Taxonomy (GTDB): domain Bacteria; phylum Bacillota; class Clostridia; order Lachnospirales; family Lachnospiraceae; genus Faecalimonas. The sequence continues at coordinate 16,395 of CAYTRJ010000006.1, forward strand.
TGCAAAATGGGAATTAAACACATACAAATTAACTTATGTTTTAGATGGTGGTACAGTAAGTGGAAATCCAAGTACATATACATATGAAAGCAATGAAATCCATCTGGTATCGCCAACGAAGGCAAACCATACATTCCTAGGATGGACCGTAGATGGAGGAACAGAGTATCATTCTGTAATACCTCGACACTCTACAGGCGACCATACATATACAGCGCATTGGAAAGAAAATAAATATTGTATTATTTTCTCCAGTGATATTCCAGATTGTATAAACGGAGGTATGGAGCCGGTTTACTTGGATTATGAAGAAGAATATGTGATCCCAGATTGCAAGCATACGATGGCTGGGCATACGTTTGTAGGATGGTCACGTACTCCAGTAACTCCATCCAAGAATCCAAGCTATAATTATATAAAAGGAATGAAAGTCTCTCGCTTAACTACAGAAGAGGAAATCTATCTGTATCCTGTATTTAAGATCAATCAGTATCGTGTACAATTTGTGTACAATGATGCACAAAACACATGGTCATATAACGATTATGATTATAATAGTTATATTGCTATGCCAAATCCAGTAAAATGGGGTTACAATCTCCAAGGCTGGGTAAAGAGTATAGGTAATGGTTATCTTCCGGTAAATTCTATTGCTGGGGAAGAAACCACGACAGGATATTATCTGAAGGATACGCAGACCGTTTCATGGAGCGCTAGATGGGAACCAAATAGTCTGTATGAATATAAGTACTCTAGTTGGAAAAATGAGTATACGATTACGGATGGTAAAGATAGGGAAGTAACGTTTACCTTCCCAATTGAGAAAAAGCAAGGGGAAACCAAAGGAACCGGAGACTATGGATTAGAACAAAAGAAAGAAGATTACGTGATTCCAATGGAAAATATTTCTCGTGATGTGGTAAGTAAGGAATATAGTAAAATAAGAGTAACTATTTCTTATTGGGTTGAAAAAGTGCATACGGGATATGCAATTTTACGTACCTCTTACGTAAATTCGAATGGAAAAACGGTAAAACTTGAGACAAAATCGGAAGATTTAGATACTGCAAATTATCTAGAATACGAGTTTGTGATCAATGATACGAATGCACAATCGTTGAAGTTTGAATTTGATGCAAACGGAGGCGACGTCGATGAATATATCATGGATAACTTAAGAGTGAAAGTGCAATATGAAAAGTAAGGGGGAGTACAGATGGAGAAAAAGAATAGAAAAAAATCTGTGTTAATTAGTGTAATATGTGTGATTCTTGCATTGGGGATTGTAGGATATTTTATAAGCAGACAAAATCGTGGTTCAGATTCGGCTTTTCAGCCGGATCTGGATCCAAATGCAGGGGTTTCTTCAAATCAAGAAGAGGAAAAGCCAGAAGGAATTCGGATTCCTGGATATCCGGCTATTACAATAGATGCGGGAGAGACCGAAGTAACCATGAACTTAATGAATCCGGAAGGAAATCCTTGTTATTTTACGTTTGAATTGGTATTAACAGAATCCAATGAAACCATTTATACATCAAAAATGGTGGAACCAGGGAAAGCAATTACCAATGTTACTTTATCTCGCCCATTAGAAAAAGGAGAGCATCCTGCTGTAATTAAAATTGCGACATCATCTTTGGAAGATGGTTCACAAATGAATGGTGCAAATGTGGAAACAATTTTAGTAGCAGAATAGAGGAGGGAGACCGATGAAGAAAAAAATCATAGTCATAGCAGCCTTTTTGATGTTGGTCATCTCAGGTATTACAGTCAGTGCAGACTCTTCAACGACAAAAGTTCATTATCGGGTAGATCCTTCCTATATGGTTACCATTCCAACAGAGGTGACGATTCCGTTCAACCAGTTAAACTGGGGATATGGAAAAATTCGTATTGAAGAATTGCTTTTGGATGAAGGTCAGTGTATACAGGTAAGAATGCTTTCGGATGGGACATTAAAAAATCAAGAAGATCAGAATGCGATAATTCCATATCAGATTTTGACGGATCAGAAACCATTTATCAGTCAGAAATATAGCAAAGCAGGAGAAGAAACACCACTCACGATCTCTATTTTACAAGAAGATTGGGATCAAGCGAAAGGTGGTACTTATTCAGCATCCGTTATATTTGATATATCTATCGTGCCACAAAATCAGTAGGGAGGCGGTCATATGAAAAAATATAGTTTTGTTTTCTTAGCAATCTGTATCTGTTTGTTAACGCCAGCGAAGATTTGGGCGGCAGGAAGCAACAGTGAAATTGGCACAAGTGTACCGACTACACACACGATTGTTTTTGAATCCGAACATGCATCGGTGGAGTATATGGATAGTACGCAGGAGGGAAGCAGCACAGCATACCCTGTGCCACGTTTTTCAGAACCAAGTTTCAAGATTCAAACAGATACTTGCTGGAGTGTGAAAAAGGTGTTGCTAGATGAAGCGGATATTACGAGTCGGATGACAGAAGACGGTGTGCTTACGCTCGATAGAGTCAGCAAAGATCAGACAATAACCATAGTTTGTCAGGAAGATCACACATGGGGAGAGTGGATGCCTGATGGAGATGAATATCAAACTCGTGTATGTATGCAAACAGGCTGTGCAGGAAAAGAAACCAGAGAATATCAGTTAAATCCTGAGACAGAGACAAAAACCGAGATAGAAGCGGAGACAGTATCATCAGCTAGTACAGGTGATAGTAATCGTGTAATGATCTGGTATATAATTTTGGCATTTAGCATTATATGGATCATTAGCGTGTGTTTAAAGAAAAAAGAGAACTAAAAATGTGAACATAAGGTCATTGGATAAAAAATCCGATGGCCTTATTTTATTGCAACTTGCTTACTTCATGATATACTTAATGTAAAAGATAGGTGTTGAGTAAGGGGATTTATAGATGATGATAATAGATGCAAAAGAAAAAAGAATGGTTTTACCATTGGTAGGAAGCGCTCTTGAACCAGGCAGCATAAAAACATATATTTCTAAAATGCAAGACAGAGAACTGGCTGAGATTGCTCAGGCAGAAGCATATTACTTTACAGCTCAGGCGGAGAAATGTGTAAGCTTGGCTCAGAAATATTTGCAGAGTGAAGATCTTATGCTACGCTTGTCAGCGGATATGCTATGTACATTTGGAAATCTTACACTAGGAAATATAAAGGCTGCACAAAATGCAAGAGAAGATACATATCAGTGTTTGAAGAAAGTGATGCAGGAGGAACGTTCTGAAGAGGAACGCGCGTCTTGTATATTTGCTTATTATGTAACCAGTATTTTTCTCCATATTCTTCCACAAGAAGACATTCCATCCTTAGAACAAAGTATTCAATATCTACCAACAGGACAGAGATTGTTTGCTATTAGTCTCTTGGCGCATGTAATGTATCTGAAGGGAGAGTATGCAAAAGCGCAAGGAATGATACAATCGGCTGTGATTTTATCAGATGCGGTGTATCCTATTTCTTACATATATTTATACTGCATGGCTGCAATATGCCAAATTAATTTAAAGGATCAAAAAGGCGCAATGCAGTCTGTATCAAATGGATGGGAATTAGCACGAAGAGATGGTCTTATAGAACCATTCATAGAATATCACGGATTGATGCAGGGACTGATTGAAGTCTGCGTCAGAAAAAGTGAGCCAGATATGTACAAAAAAGTAGTGGATGGAGTGATTGCTTTTAGCAGAGGGTGGATGAAGATTCATAATCCTCAGATGCAGAAGACAGTTACAGATCTATTGACTCCATTGGAATTTTCCATTGCAATGCTTGCCTGCCGTGATTGGACAAACCAAGAAATTGCAGAACATATGGGGTTATCTGTAAATACAGTGAAACATTATGTTTCTAATATCTTAGAAAAATTACATATCAACAAGCGTGATAAAATCAAAGAATTTGTAAACCAGTGAAAACCAAAGCATTACATAATTTGACGAAAAAATGGAAAATATTGCAAATGTAATATTTTTAGAGTAGAATTATCTTGTGTAGGAAAAAACTTTGTAAAAAAGAGAGGTGCAAAACCAATGAATAAAGAAAAGACTTCCGTTACGCATAAAATTTTAACGATAGTAGGTACAGTGCTCTGCGTAATACTTATTCCAATTTTATTGATAAACATTACACTGATCACAAAGAGTTTTGTGAATCAAGATGAAGTGCCAAGTATTGGAGGAAGTTTCCCACTGATCGTACTTACAGATTCTATGTATCCGCAGATTGAGAGTGGTGACCTTATCATTTGTAATACGGCGGAAGCAGAGAATATCGAATTGAATGATGTCATTTCATTTTTTGATCCTGCAGGGGATGGATCAAGTATTGTAACACACAGAGTAGTTGAAATTATTGAAGAAGATCAGGAAATATTTTTCCGTACCCGTGGTGATAACAATAATACGGAGGACAAAGAACTTGTTCCTGCAGAAAATCTAGTTGGCGTGTATAAGATGCGAATTGCTGGTGCTGGTAGAGTTGCAATGTTTATGCAATCTACTGCTGGATTGATTGTCTGCGTTGTCTGCCCAATCATTCTTTTGGTCGGCTACGATCTTGTTCGTCGTCGCATTTATGAAAAGAAGAAGAAAGAAGATACCGATGCATTGCTCGCTGAGTTGGAAGCTCTAAGAGCGGAAAAAGCAGAAAAAGAAAAAGTGTCTGCGGCTTCGGTAAATGAAAATGAAAACTAAGCATATTCTTCCCTCGGAAGCCACGTCCGGGGATGATATATAATGCTGTGGCATTCTTTGCAAAGAGAATGTGCAGCACACTGTCTTTCCCGGAAAGGGGAAGAATCATAAAAAGGGATGAAGAATCCTGAGAGAAAGGGAGTTATTCTACTATGAAGAAAAACAAAATGATGAGAGCCGCTTCCGCTCTGTTGGTAGCAGTTCTCCTATCAACATGTGCTGTTAGTGGTACATACGCAAAATATGTAACAACTGCAACTGGTTCTGACACTGCTCGTGTTGCAAAATGGGGAGTTGAAATCTCTGGTATGGCTGACGGTTTATTTGCGAAAACTTATGCAAAAGACAGTGGAACAAATATTGCAAATACTGTTAGTGCACAAGAGGAAGTTGTTGCTCCTGGTACTAAGAATGATACAGGAGTTACATTCTCTTTGACAGGTACTCCAGAAGTGGCTGTTAAGATTGAGATTGCTGTTAAAGGCAGCAACTCCGATACAATTAAAGATGTAGTTTTACCTGCTGGTACATATACTGACTGGACTCAAGCGCCATATACAAAACAGTTTGATTTGAACAAGGCTTATAACCCAGTTGTATTTACTTTGAAAGATGGAAATGATACTCTGAAGTCTGGTACTCTTGCAGAGATTGAAACATTCCTCGAAGGCAAGAGTGGTGAATATGCACCTGGTACAGACCTTTCTAAAATTCTTGGTGGTACATCAGGTACTTATACATTAACTTGGAATTGGGAATTTGGTGGTAATGAAAAGGCTGATACATTGTTAGGTAATTTAGCTTCAGGTCAACAGACTGCTATTGACGGTGCATCTACAAGTATTGACTTTGGAATCACAATTACTGCAACTCAAATTGACTAATCTTAGATAAATCGTTCATCCAAGTCTCTCGTGGCGGGACTTGGATGGATGTTTTCTGAATTTATCAAAAGGCAAAAAAATTTTGCCTTTTGATAAGTCCGGAAGGACTATCGAGTAAGAAATGGAGGCTCAGACATCTGATGCGAAAATCAAATCATCATAAAACAAAGTGGATATGGATGTCTGTTTTAGCTTTGCTAGTGTGCATAGCAGCAACAACCATCGCTTTTATAAGCAGACTAGATAGCTTCCTTTTAAATGATGAGGGAGCAATTTCTTTAATTACAGAAGAAATTACAGAAGAGATTCCACAAGAAGAAAACAATATAAAAGAAGATGAGCTAATACAATCGGCTAAAATGAATGACATTGTGCAGTCATCCAAGATTCCTGGATTTGAAGCGAATGATGAAAATGATGTATGGCACACGAATACACAAATTGAGATTTTTCGCGTGTCTTATGAAAATGGTGAGCAGATTGTCACTGTAAATAGCGAGAATGGTGACAAGGTCATTGCTCCGGGCACTGAAAATTCATATATATTTAAGCTGAAAAATACAGGAGATGTGGCGCTGGATTATGTGACTATGGTAGAGGCTTACGTTACACCTGCAGATGTTAAGATTCCAATTCAAGGAAGATTAAGCCGTTATGATGGTTTATGGCTTGCTGGAGATCAAAAAACATATAAGGATATAGCGGACATAGACGGGGTTTATGATGAGGCAACATTAGGAGCTGGAAAGTATACCTATTATATTTTTGATTGGATTTGGCCTTTTGAAAACGGAAACGATGAATTAGACACCTTGCTTGGAAATCTTGCAACAGAACAAGATATTACATTAAAACTGGTGATCAACAATTTTGCGACAGAAAGCGACGATATATCTTCGAATAATGGAATTACAACTCCAAAGACCGGAGATGATATGGATTTTATGCTATGGTTTGGAATTGCAGGAAGTTTACTTTTTATAATGTTGGTAGTAGATTTGCGAAAACAATATGTTAAAGTGGAGGAAGATTGAAATTGAAAAAATCTAAGAAAATAAAAAGCAAGATTATCAGGACCCTTCGCTTTTTGTTTCTCATTTTCTGTGGCATAATCATTGGTATTCAAGTGTATCTTATGAATGCAAACAATCTTGTTGGAAATCAGCTTCCAATGCCATTTGGCTATGGAGCAGCAGCGGTTCTTTCAGGCAGTATGGAACCAGAATTTTCACAAGGGGATTTGATCATTGTGAAAGAAATGGAAACATACAACCAAGATGAGATTGTAGTTTTTCAAAAAGAAGATACTCTTGTGGTTCATCGAATCATTCAAATAGACGATGAAACCATAACAACAAAGGGGGATGCCAATTCATCTGCAGATGAACCAATCCGCTTGTCTGACATAAAAGGGAAAGTAATATTGGTGATTCCGTTTGCAGGAAATATAGTGACGTGGTTGAGAACTCCAGTAGGAATAAGCTGCACTTTGCTTGCTGCTATAGCACTTATGGAGATTCCTCGAAGGATTGAAAAGAAAAAAGATGATGAGGAAAGACAACGGATCCTTGATGAAATTGAACGCTTAAAACAAGAAAAATAATCCTAAGAAAGAGAGAAAACAGAGGATGGAAAGACATAGAAAAATCAGGAAAGTGAATCTTCCGATGGCTATCGCTTCTGTATTGTTTTGCCTAACATTATTCTCTATTTATCTGACAAGTGGTTTATATGCTAGATATACCAGCACTGGTATTGGCAAAGATACAGCAAGGGTTATCACATTTGGGGATTTAACATTTACGGAAGAAAGTAATGACTTTGTGATTCCAGGAGTTGATTTACAGAGAAAGATGGTTGTTGAATTTGATGGCAGTGAAGCAGCAACCTATCTATTTGTCGAAATCATACCGGAAGGATGGACGACTCAGGACAAGCAAACTTTTGAAGTGGAATTAGCATCTGGTACAGTTGCAATGCAATGGAGCGTTGAGCAGGATTGGAAATTTTTGCAGCTAGATAAGGGAAGATATGTATATTATCAAGAATTAGCTCCAAATACAAAAGTTACTCAGGCAGATGTGATAGCGAAAGATGGAACGATAACAGTCAGTGATAAGATTACGAGAAGTGAAATAGAAACATTGACTGGTATATCTATAAAACTTCGAGCGAGTGTTGTACAAGCAGGAGGTTTTGCAAATGCGGAATCTGCTTATCAATCAATTGCTGCAAAAGAAGGGAGATAGCGAATAATGAACAGAAAGAGATGGATTTCAATACTGCTGTGCATATCTATGCTTTTTTCGTGGTTGATGAATGCAGATCCAACTGTTTTGGCAGCAGAGCAATCAATAGAAATCACATGGAATGGAGAAGAGACAGATCACATTACATTGGAACAAGGTGATAAAGAAACTTTATCTGCATCTGCAAATGGAATAGAAGCATTGTCTTTTCAATGGCAGATATTGGCAGAGGAAGAATCATCTGTATGGGTAGATATTTACGACAGAACAGAACAAGATTGTGAAGTTTCCTATTCACTTGTTAAGAGCATGATGGATGAGAAAAACAGGGCATATATAAGATGTGCAGTAACAACTGAAGAGGAGACCTTATATAGCAAGAAACTTTGTGTAACTGCAGAACTTGAGCAAGAGACTTCTCCACAAGTTACATCTTATGCAAAAACTAGATATGCAGCAACAGATACATCAAGTGTGATGACGGTGGAGGAGAATGGAGAAACGGAATATGTAACCATAACCATCAAATATCTTGATATTACGAGCCTCGGCGGGACAGAAGCAGCAATCTATAATCCTTATACTGCAGTGATCGAGCGAGGGACTTCATTCCAACAAGATGTAGTGTCTCCTACATTTCTAGGGTTTGCTCCTTATCTAGATTCCAATAATGATGGTGTGATTGATGAAAATGATAACAGTGCAGCAACTGTAAAGTTAAATTGGGCAAAGGTAGAGAATGATATAGAAATAAAAGTGTATTACAAGGCAAGTAAGGTTAATTATGCTGTGAAATATTTCTTCCAAAATATCAATGATGATCTCTATACAGAAAATGCATTTTTATATTACATTGATCAGGCGGAAACAGGTACGATCATTACAGATGAAGAGATAGCAAATCATGCGGGTGATACAACGGGATTTACAAAGATGTATCATATTCCACAAAGTGTTGCTGCTGATGGCAGCACTGTTTTTGAATGCTATTACGATAGAAACTATCATTTGATTCAATTTGATCTAAATGGTGGATATGGTGTGGAACCAATCTATGCCCGCTACCAAACGGCTTTTATTGTAAATGAACCTATTAGATATGGTTATGTATTTAAAGGATGGAAGCTGACTCGTGTTGATATGGATGGAGATGGCGTTTGGGATGATAAGATGCCAGAGGGTATGTCTGTTGATTTTCAATCGACGATCCCAGAGTACAATTGTTGCTATGAGGCACAGTGGGAGACAGTAAATACAACATATACAAATGTATACTGGTTAAAAAGCGGGGATAGTTACAGTTATCTTGGAAGCGCAACAAGAAGTGCAGAGTCTGGGACGAAAGTTTCGGGGAAGGATGATCTGAAGAATCTGGAGAATCTTTCGAATAGAGAAGACGTGAAATACTATGATTATGAACGTGCAGATCAAGATGTACTTGTAGAAGGCGATGGTTCGACGATTGTGAATACATACTATGAACCAAGAGAATATACACTTCGATTTTACTATGCAGCGACGACTGGAGAAGGGAAAGATACAGATGGTGATGGCATAAAAGACACGTATGATTCTGTAATGATCGTAGGTGGGTCTACTTATTTTTTTGGAGCAGATGCTAATTTAAGTACAACAATTGATGAGCTGCTTTTAGATCATATGTTTCTTGATTGGAATAGCCAAATTGGAACGGTTACAAAGCTTCCGCAATTGAATGCAGAAGGAAAGTTGCGAAAATATAAGCTTGGAGAACTTTCTGCAGAATCAAAATATACGTACCATTATATCGAATTTACTGCAAGGTATGGAGAGAATATTTCGAAGTTATGGCCCTGTTCTGTATTTGAATCTGCAACAAGAACTGAAATAGATTCGAATACAAATGGCTGGACAGGGAAAGAGGCAGTCTTAAGTGCATGGAATGGAGAATACTATGTGTGGTATTCTCAAGAAAACAAGAGTAATCAGACAATCAAGGGAAAGTACGAAGTACTAGATAAAAAGTTGTTGCTTAATGCTCCGAATTCTGTAGATGAAACAACGGTGTCATATCTTGCTTATTGGGAAAATGGCGCAGGAAATATATGGTTTAATGTGCCAAAATTATTTGTTTATAAGGTGTGGGTTCCGATATTAGCAGGAGAGGATACAACTCAATTTATAGAAACAAAAGTAAAAGATGGGATTACATATGGACTTTTGGATTCCTATGATACATGTGATGATTCTACTGTTGGTGAACAGACAATACCATCGATAGAAGGATATAATAATATTTTACGTGAGGGAAAAGAAATCACGCTAGATGAAAGCCAAAAAGAAAAGTATAAGGCAGGTTATGAAGTAGATTTCTATTACGAACGAAGTACATATGCTTTTCAGATGGTAAACTATGATGAATCTATTGCGGATCGAAAGGTTGCTTATGAAACCTCCCTATCGACAGTAGAAGAAGTGAGTAGTTTATCAGCAGGATTTACACCGAAGTACCCTTCTAAGTTGGAAGAAAATGCCTATGATTTTGAAGGCTGGTATACAACCGAACAATGTTTGCCAGGGACAAAAGTAGATCTGGCAACGATGAAGATGCCTGCCAATGGAGTAATCTTGTATGCGAATTGGGTTCCGAAGTCCCATACGGTTCGTTTCTTCTCTACTTATGATGAAATGTTGGCATATGAACAGGACTCTTCAGAAAAAACATATTTCACAACGACTACGCAACATGGAAAGGCAGTTGGAAATGTTGAAACTCCAAAGCGTACCGGGGATGGAAAGTTAGACTTGATTTTTGCAGGATGGTTTTATATTGAAAATGGACAGAAAAAAGCATTTTCTCCATTGAGCATGCATGTGAATCGAGATATGAACATTTTTGCAGAATGGAGCAGTCATTCTCCGCAGCCGTATCGTATAGATTATGTTCTGGAGAAAGATAAAAAGACAACGGTAGCAGAGTCTTCCGTTGGATATGCTTATGGTGGTTCTACTCGTACATTCGTTGCAAAAGCGGGTGACCCTTATAATCAGCTTAATAGTGGATATAATGAAGGCTATTTCCCTACAGTAAGTTCTCACTCACTTACGATTCAGGCGGAGGACGATAAAGAGGATCTGAAGTACAATTATTATACGTTCTATTATGTAGAAGCAAAAGACGTTTCATATACTGTACGATATGTGAATAAAGCAACCGATACCGTGATGAAGGAAGAAACATATACTACGTCTTCTGCTGTTGTTACAGCACGCTTTAAAGTATTTACAGATATGGTACCAGATGCATTTTATAAGAGATTGGTATTGGCGGTTGAACAGGACGAAAATGGAAATTGGGTTGGGTCAAAAGACAACGTGATCACCTTTTATTATACACCGAATACAACCAATGCTTACTATGCAGTACATTATATGCTGGAGAAGCTGGATGCTACGGAGGAACAGAAGAATAATTATGCGATAGATGGAACAGGTGGATATGAAGAAAGTGGAACACATATGGAGGGCGTTGGCAAGATTGGTGAATCGGTCTGTGTTTCTCCACTAACGATTTCAGGATTCAGTCTGATAGATGAATCAGTCCACCTTGAAACATGCGATGGAAAGACGACTAGTATAGCGAATTATGATGCTACTAAGAACGGCTATACCTTAACCATTAAGGAAGAAGGAGCAGAGCTTTACCTGTTCTATAAGCGAAATTTATATCCTTATACAGTACACTATTATAAGTATAATACAACTGAGCCTTTAGAGTCATCTAAGACAGCTAATGGTATTTATGGATCTAAGGTTACGGAGACGGCCGTGTCCATAAAGGGATACACGTGTGTCTCGGAAGCAACACAAACGATAACCGTACGTCAAGATCCAGATGGTGAGAAAAAACTGAATACGATTATATTCTATTATTCGCCATTACAGTATATTATAGAGTATGATACAGTACCAGAAGGCGGCGGAACGTTATCGAAAGAACTAGAAGTTACTACGGGAGCAGAGATATTGCTCGGAGCTACTCCTACAGCTAATAAGTACTATGAATTTGAAGGATGGTATCTAGATAAAGAATG